>JBBSVL010000125.1:0-7586 GCA_038233595.1 Propionibacteriales bacterium
CAGCAGAGCCAGGATGCCCCCGACGATGAACCACGCGAACGACGTCGCCATGTAGAGCTTGCCGATCACCTTGTGGTCGGTGGTCGTCAACACCTTCACGATCTGCTGACCCAGCGGGCGCGACGGTGCCACACGTGCAGCAGACACGCGCTCAGCGGTGGCGGTCATGGAAGCCCCCTCTTGGGTGTGGGTTATTTATACAACCACAACTTGTGTAAACTCAACCCATGACCTACGTGATCGGGCTGCCGTGTGTGGATCTCAAGGACCGGGCCTGCGTGGATGAGTGCCCGGTGGACTGCATCTACGAGGGCGGGCGGAGCCTCTACATCCATCCGGAGGAGTGTGTGGACTGCGGCGCCTGCGAGCCGGTGTGTCCGGTGGAGGCGATCTACTACGAGGACGACCTGCCCGAGGCACTCCAGCCCTACCTGGCCGACAACGATCGGTTCTTCACCGAGACCCTGCCGGATCGGGACGGACCGCTGGGGTCTCCCGGTGGCGCCGCAGCCCTGGGCCCGCTGGAGAGCGACACGGAGATGGTGACCGCGTTGCCGCCGCAAGACCCATCGTGAGAGGCGACCCCACCCGGGCGGCGTTCACCCCCGCCAGGCGTCGCCGAGGTCGGCGTACTGCCGGACCCAGGTGTGCATCGCGATCGCCGCTGCGGCCGAGGCGTTGATCGAGCGGGTGGAGCCGAACTGGGCGATCGAGAAGGTTCCGTCGCACGCGGCACGGGCGGCCTCGGAGAGACCCGGACCCTCCTGACCGAAGACCAGGCAGACGGCCCGCGGCAGCCTGGCCGTCTCCAACGGCCGGGAACCCGGCAGGTTGTCGATGCCGAGCAACGAGACTCCCTCTCCGTGCAGGTACGACGCCAGCGCCTCGGCGGTCTCGTGATGCCGAACGTGCTGGTAGCGGTCGGTCACCATCGCTCCGCGGCGGTTCCACCTGCGGTTGCCGACGATGTGCACCTCCCGGGCGAGGAAGGCGTTGGCGGTGCGCACGATGGTGCCGATGTTGAAGTCGTGCTGCCAGTTCTCGATCGCGATGTGGAAGTCGTGCCGTCGGGTGTCCAGGTCGGCGACGATGGCGGCCATCGTCCAGTACCGGTAGCGGTCCACGACGTTTCGCCGATCGCCGTTCGCCAGCAGCTCGGCGTCGTACACCTCGCTGCCGGGTCCTGCCGGCCGCTCCCCCGGCCATGGCCCCACGCCGATCTCGACCGGTCCGTGCGGCATCGGGTCGTACGGCGCCCGTTGCTCGTCGGGCAGCTCCTTCGACACCTGGTCAGGGTAGGTGCACGGTCAGGTGAAGGTCAGGTTGGCCCGGTAGCGTGACCTCGTGACCTTCCTCCACCCCCTGCTCCTCGGCATCGCGTGGATGGACCCCACCTGGCTGCTGGACAAGTTCGGCACCCAGTTCTTCTGGGTCAGCCTGGTGATCATCTTCATCGAGTGCGGGCTGTTCTTCCCGTTCCTGCCCGGCGACACCCTGCTCTTCGCGATGGGCCTGTTCATCGCCACCGGCAAGATCCACATCATCCCCGGTGGGCAGGTGGTCGACCTGCTCTTCGCACTCGTGGTCCTCACCCTGGGTGCCGTCTCCGGCAACGTCGCCGGCTACGAGATCGGCCGGCGGATCGGCCCGCCGATCTATGAGCGCGACGGCAGGATCCTCAAGCGCAAGTACTTCGACCAGACCGACGCGTTCTTCGACCGGCACGGCAACAAGGCGCTGGTGATCGGGCGCTTCGTCCCGTTCGTGCGCACCTACGTCACGGTGGTCGCCGGGGTGTCCCGGATGGACCGGCGCCGGTTCTTCCAGTGGAGCGCGGTCGGAGCTGCGCTCTGGGTGCTCGCCGTGACCCTGCTGGGCTACTTCCTCGGCGCGGCCGTGCCGTCGTTGGGCAACAACATCGACAAGGCCGTCCTGGTGATCCTCGCGCTGTCGGTGATCCCGGTGGCCTGGGAGTGGTGGCGACACCGGCGGCAGAAGGCCGACGTCCCGGGCTGAGCAGACGGCTCAGCCTGCCCGGACCGCATCCAGCTCACCCTTGGTGAGCACCGGTCGGATCTCCAGACCCACATCGGCGAGAGGGTTCTCCCCCTCCGGGCTGCGGTCGATCGCGCAGACCACCAGCTCCACCGTGGCGCCGGCCTCCCGGAGCGCGCGCGTGGCATCTCGTACGGCGCCGCCGGTGGTGATCACGTCCTCCACCAGCGTCACCAGTCGCCCTGCTACGTCCGGGCCCTCGGCCAGCTTGCAGGTGCCGTACTCCTTGGCCTGCTTGCGAACGAACAGCGCAGGCAGCCCGACCCGGCTGCTCAGCATCGTGGCGATCGGGATGCCACCGAGCTCGAGCCCGCCGAGCAGCTCGGTGCCATCCGGGACGAGACCGACCATCGCGTCGGCCACCCTGGCGAGCAGGGCCGGGTCCGACTCGAACAGGTACTTGTCGAAGTACTCCGAGGACACCTGACCCGACCGCAGCGTGAACTCGCCGGTCAGCCGGCAGCAGGCGTCGATGTCCCGGGCCAGGGTCGGGTCGGTGGCGCTGGGGTGAGGGTCGCTCATGCCGCCCGACCCTATTACCCAGGCTGCGCTAACTTTGTCGGTCATGGTCCGACCCACGACAACCCGACCCACGAGCACCCGGCGAGCGGCGGCTCGGCTCGACGGAATCGGAAGCACGATCTTCGCCGAGATGTCGACCCTCGCCGTACGCACCGGAGCACTCAACCTGGGCCAGGGCTTCCCCGACCAGGACGGCCCACCGGCGGTGATCGAGGCCGCCGTCACGGCGCTGCGCGGCGGGCGCAACCAGTACCCGCCCGGCCACGGGACTCCCGAGCTCGTCGCGGCCGTGATCGCCCACCAGCAGCGCTGCTACGGCATCGACCTCGAACCTGCCCAGGTCGTGGTCACGACCGGCGCGACCGAGGCTGTGGCCGGCGCCCTGCTGGGCCTGGTCGACCCCGGCGACGAGGTGGTCGTCCTGGAGCCGTACTACGACAGCTTCGTGGCGATGATCCAGATCGCCGGCGGCGTACGCCGACCCGTCACCCTCCGAGCTCCGGAGTTCCGGCTGGACCTGGACGCGATGCGGGCCGCGATCACCGAGCGCACCAAGCTGATCCTGCTGAACAGCCCGCACAACCCGACCGGAACCGTGCTCACCCGCGCCGAGCTGGAGGGCGTGGCCCGGCTGGCGGTCGAGCACGACCTGGTCGTGGTGACCGACGAGGTGTACGAGCACCTGGTCTTCGACGACAACGTGCACATTCCGCTGGTCACGCTGCCCGGGATGGCCGAGCGCACACTGAGCATCTCCAGCGCCGGCAAGACCTTCTCGTTCACCGGCTGGAAGGTGGGCTGGGCCACCGGGCCGGCCGACCTGGTGGCCGCCGTCGAGGGTGCCAAGAACTGGCTCTCCTACGCCTCCGCCGCCCCGTTGCAGCCGGCTGTCGCGCTCGCGCTCACCGAGGAGCAGGACTTCCCCGGGCGGCTGCGCGACGAGCTGCAGCACAAGCGCGACCTGCTCTGTGCCGGGCTCGGCACGCTCGAGATGGACGTCCGGGTGCCGCAGGGCACCTACTTCGTGACCTCCGACGTACGACGCTACGGCTGGGCCGACGCCCGTGCGTTCTGCCTGGCGCTACCCGAACGGGCCGGTGTCGTCGCGATCCCGAGCCAGGCTCTCTACGACGACCAGGACGAGGGTCGGCACCTGGTGCGCTGGGCCTTCTGCAAGAGCGAGAACATGATCCGCGAAGCGCTCTCCCGGCTGCAACGGGCCGACCTGGCAGCCCCTGGCTGACTGCTCACCAGGGCTGGGTCGGCGGTTCCGGGTGCGCACCGGCGTACCAGCGCGACGACTCGCGCCGGAACAGCAGGACGATGGTGACGGCCGCGGCCACGCTGACCACGAAGAACCCCGGGAACGTGATGCTGCCGATCAGTCCCAGCACTGCGGCCGCGACGGCCGAGACGGTCAACGCGATGCGCGCCCAGGCCTGCCGCCGGAAGGCGAACCCGGCCAGCACGATCGCGCTCAGCGCCCAGAGCAGCACCAGGACGGCCGCGACGCGGGTGGTGACCACCAGGTCCTCGAAGGACATCCCCACGCGAGACAGGCTGGCGTCGCCGGCGACCCGGGTCCTCAGGTCGCCGAGCAGGCTCTGGGAGCCCAGCGCGACCAAGGTGGCGACCATCATCACCGCGACGAACCCCGCACCCGCCCAGGCGACCAGGCACGCGGTGGTCACCTGCCGCGGTCGGGGCATCGCGCCGGGCCGCGGGCTTCCGGACGGCAGGTAGGGGCCGGGCTGGCTCTGGACCTGCGAGTAGCTGCCCGGTCCGGGTGGCGGCGCCGACGCGCCCGGCTGGCCGTACGCCGAGGTGTACGGCGACGGCGCGGTGGGTGCGTGCTGGTCGGAGGTCCCGGCCGCACGGGGCCCGGCGGGCGGTTGGGCGGGCGGCAGGTCGCTGGGTCTCGGCGGCCGGTCGACCATCGGCGGCCGCACGCGTTGCGGCTCCGGCCGCGGTGTCCGGCCGGCGAACCAGTCCCTGGCGGGACGGGTCCACAGCAGCACCACTGCGGCCACGACGAACCCGGCCAGGAAGGGGTCGACGAAGACCCCGCAGACCAGCAGCGGCAACGCCAGCACGCTCATCGCGATCCGCGCCGACCTGTCCCGCCGGGACGCGAAGACGGCCAGCACCAGGGTCGCCGCGGACGTCGCCCCGGTCACCAGCAGCCCGATCCGGGCGAGCAGCAGCGCCTGGTCAAGACCCACCCCCAGCGTCGTACCACTGCCGGAGGCGAGGAAGCCGGCGACCGACTCGCGCAGGCCGACGGTGTTCAGCTTCGACATCACGTCGCCGACGGTGACCAGCATCGCGAGACTCGCCCCGCCACCCACCCAGGCGGCCATCGTCACCTGGCGGGGCCGGGTCGCACTCGCTGGCTCGCTCATCCGCTCATTGCATCACGTTCGCCCAACTGCCCCCGACCCGCGGACGGGGTCAGCCCACGGCCAGGGTGAGCTCCTCGGAGCCCTCGGTGTGGTCCACAGTCACCTGCTGGCCGTCGACGACCTCGCCGCCGATCAGCAGCCGCGCCAGCGGGTCACCGATCGCACTCTGCACCAAACGGCGCAGCGGGCGCGCGCCGTACGCCGGGTCGTAGCCGGTCGCACTGAGCCAGGCCCGCGCCGTGTCGGTCACGCTGACCGTGATCCGCCGGGGTGCCAGCCGCTGGTCGAACGCCGCCAGCTGCAGGTCGACGATGTGCGCCAGGTCGGCTCGGCTGAGGGCGTCGAAGAGCACGATCTCGTCGAGCCGGTTCAGGAACTCCGGCTTGAACGCGGCTCGTACGACGCCCAGCACGGCGTCGCGCTTCTTCTCCTCGTCCAGCGTCGGGTCGACCAGGAAGGTCGAGCCCAGGTTCGAGGTGAGGATCAGCAGCGTGTTGCGGAAGTCGACCGTGCGGCCCTGACCGTCGGTCAGCCGGCCGTCGTCGAGCACCTGGAGCAGGATGTCGAAGACCTCCGGGTGCGCCTTCTCCACCTCGTCCAGCAGTACGACGGAGTAGGGCCGGCGGCGCACCGCCTCGGTCAGCTGGCCGCCCTCGTCGTAGCCCACGTAGCCGGGAGGTGCACCGACCAGCCGGGAGACCGAGTGCTTCTCGGAGTACTCGCTCATGTCGATGCGGACCATCGCCCGCTCGTCGTCGAAGAGGAAGTCGGCCATCGCCTTGGCGAGCTCGGTCTTGCCGACACCGGTCGGGCCGAGGAACAGGAACGAGCCGGTCGGCCGGTTCGGGTCGGAGATCCCCGCCCGCGAGCGGCGTACGGCATCCGAGACCGCAGCCACCGCAGGCCGCTGGCCGATCAGCCGCCGGCCGATGATGTCCTCCATCCGGAGCAGCTTGGCGGTCTCGCCCTCGAGCAGCCGCCCGGTGGGGATGCCGGTCCAGGTCTCCACGACGTCGGCGATCTGCTCGGGCCCGACCGACTCCCCGACCATCGGGTCCTCGATGTCCTCGGCGGACTCGGCCGCCTCGATCTGCTTCTCCAGACCCGGGATCGCCTCGTAGTTGATCCTCGAGGCGCCCTCCAGGTCCCCGGCCCGGAGCAGACGTTCGGCGTCCATCCGCAGCTGGTCGATCTGCTTGCGCAGCTCGCCGGAGCCTTCCAGCGCAGCCTTCTCCCGCTCCCAGCGGGTCTCCAGCCCGCGCAGCTCCTCCTCCTGGTCGGCCAGCTCGGCGCGCAACCTCTCCAGCCGGTCCTGGGAGGCCGCGTCGGTCTCCCGCTCCAGGGCCAGCTGCTCCATCTTCAGCCGGTCGACGGAACGGCGCAGCGCATCGACCTCGACCGGCGAGGACTCGATCTCCATCCGCAGCCGTGACGCGGCCTCGTCGACCAGGTCGATCGCCTTGTCGGGCAGCTGGCGCCCGGTGATGTAGCGGTCCGACAGCATCGCGGCGGCGACCAGCGCGGCGTCGGTGATCTTCACTCCGTGGTGCGCCTCGTACTTCTCCTGCAGCCCGCGCAGGATCGCGACGGTGTCCTCCACGCTGGGTTCACCGACGAAGATCTGCTGGAAGCGGCGCTCGAGCGCCGGGTCCTTCTCGATGTGCTCGCGGTACTCGTCCAGCGTGGTGGCACCGATCATCCGCAGCTCACCGCGCGCCAGCATCGGCTTGAGCATGTTGCCGGCGTCCATCGCGCCGTCACCGCCGGCTCCGGCCCCAACGACCGTGTGCAGCTCGTCGATGAAGGTGATCACCCGGCCCTCGGAGGACTTGATCTCGTCGAGAACGGCCTTGAGCCGCTCCTCGAACTCCCCGCGGTACTTCGCCCCGGCCACCATCGCAGCCAGGTCGAGGCTGAGCACCCGGCGCCCCTTGAGCGAGTCGGGCACGTCGCCGGCCACCACACGTTGGGCCAGGCCCTCCACGACGGCGGTCTTGCCCACCCCGGGGTCGCCGATCAGCACCGGGTTGTTCTTGGTACGACGCGAGAGCACCTGGACCACCCGGCGGATCTCGGCGTCCCGGCCGATCACCGGGTCGAGGCCACCCTCCTCCGCACGAGCGGTGAGGTCCACGGCGTACTTCTCCAGCGCTTCATACGTCGACTCCGCATCCTGGCTGGTCACCCGCCGGTCCCCGCGCATCGCGGTGACCGCCTCGCGGAGTCCGGCCTCGGTGGCCCCGGAGTCGGTCAGCGTCGTCCGGGCGGCGCTGTCGACCTCGACCAGGGCCAGCAGCAGGTGTTCCGTCGCGGCGTAGTCGTCCTTCATGCCCGCGGCGAGCTCGATCGCCCTGGCCAGCACCCGCGTCGTCGCGCCGGAGGCGGCGGCCGTCTGCACGGTCGCTCCGGTGGCCTTGGGCAGCCGGCCGAGAGCCGCCTCGGTTGCCGTGCTCAGGGCCGGTACGTCGGCCCCGGCCTTGGTGAGCAGCGCCGGAGCGATGCCCTGGTCCTGCCTGAGCAGGGCCACAAGCAGGTGCACGGGCTCGGTCTGGGCGTTGCCGGCGGTGACGGCGAGCAGCTGGGCGGCGTTGATCGCGTCGATGCTGC
>JBBSVL010000126.1:0-7582 GCA_038233595.1 Propionibacteriales bacterium
CTGGGTGACCCGCTCCACCTTCACCGCGGGACCTAGCTCGACCTCGTAGCGGGTGACCGTCGGGCCGCGCGTGTAGCCGGTGACCTGGGCGTCGATGGCGAACTCGTCGAGCACCTGGGTGAGCCGGTCGACCACCGCGTCGGAGGCCGTGCTGCGGGGCTTGTGGGCCGAGCCGGGCTTGAGCACGTCGCTGGCGGGCAGGGCGTAGGTGACGTCGCCGGAGAGCATCAGCTGCTCCACCCGCGCGGGCAGCGGGGTGTGCGGGGGTGGCAGGAGCTCGCCCTGCTCGTCTGCGGACTCCGGTGTTGGCTCCGGAGCCCCCTTCTTGCGCCCGCGCCTGCCGAGCTCGCGGCCCTCCAGCACAGGTGTGTCGTAGGCGGGGTCGCCCAGCTCCGGGTCGATGTCGGCCAGATCACCCGCTTGCACACCGACCTTGCGGCGCGAGCGACCACGTGGCAGCGCAGAGGTGTCCCCGTCGTCGCCCTCGACCCCGGTCTCGTCGGGGACCCGCCGGCCGAGCATCCGGTCGCGCAGCTCACCGAGCCGTGCGGGGATCTGGTAGACCGGTGTCGCGGTGATCACCAGCAGGCCGAAGATCGCGAGGAGCACCAGCAGCGTCACGACAACCGGAGTGCTCCCCAACAGGTCGGTGAGCAGCTTGGACACCACGAAGCCGACCGCCCCGCCGGCCTGCTGCAGCGGGCGGGTGTCGCCGAGCTTGGGGGCAGGTGAGCCGTTGGCGATGTGGACGACGCCGAGCAGCCCGAAGCCGAACGCAGCCCAACCGATGGCCTGGCGGCCGGCAGGACCGTTGCGCTCTGGATCGCGCAGGTTGCGCCAGGCGACGACCACCAGCAACAGCGGCACGAACCACGCCACCAGGCCGACCGAGCCGGCGACGACCGCACGGACCAGGTCGCCGATGCTTCCGGGGAGCTGCCACCACACGGCTGCCGCCACGATGACAGCGAGACCGATCAGGAACAGACCGGCCCCGTCGCGCCGGTGCTCCGGCTCCAGATCGCCGGCCGAGGAGCCCACCCGTCGTACGCCGGCCCCGAGCAGGTGCGCCGTACCCAGCCAGACCGCGGTGACGCCACCGCCGAGCGCGCCGAAGAGCCGCGAGATCGGCCCGGGGCCGTTGCGGACCGCCCGGGGAGCCGGACGCTTCCTGGGCGCAGGCTTGCGCCCGCGGGTGCTGGTCTTCTTGCCCGTCGACCGCGAACGCGAGGAGGACCCTCCTCGTGACGAGGAGGACCTGCTGCGCGACGCCGGCGGGGAAGACGTACGGGTCGCCATGGTCGAGAATCTACGGGACGACCACACCTGCCCCACGCGTCACACGCCGGACTCCGCGGTCTCATCGCCTGCGATAGGCGTCTGGTCAGGCCTCCAGGACCACCGGGATGATCATCGGGCGGCGGCGGTGCTTGCCGGAGACCCAGCGGCCCACCACCCGGCGGATCGTCTGCTGGAGCTGGTAGTTGTCCCCGACGCCGTCGGCTACCGCCTTGTTGAGCGCGTCGATGATCGGCTGCCGGATCTCGGTGAAGGTCTCCTCGTCCTCGGCGAAGCCACGGGCCTGGATCTCCGGGCCGCTCACCACCTTGCCGGTGACCGAGTCGATCACCACGACGACCGAGACGAAGCCCTCCTCGCCCAGGATCCGGCGATCCTTCAGGGAGGTCTCGGTGATGTCGCCGACCGAGCTGCCGTCGACGAAGACGTAGCCGCAGGCGACCTTGCCGGTGATCGTGGCCTGGCCCTCGACCAGGTCGACGACCACGCCGTCCTCGGCGAGTACGACGTTCTGCGCGGGAACACCGGACGCCTTGGCCAGGTCGGCGTTGGCCACCATGTGCCGGATCTCGCCGTGCACCGGCATCACGTTGCGCGGCTTGATGATGTTGTAGCAGTACAGCAGCTCACCGGCGCTGGCGTGGCCACTGACGTGGACCAGGGCGTTGCCCTTGTGCACCACGTTGGCGCCGAGCCGGGTCAGCCCGTTGATCACCCGGTAGACGGCGTTCTCGTTGCCGGGGATCAGCGACGAAGCCAGCACGACCGTGTCGCCCTCCTCGATGCTGACGAAGTTGTGGTTGCTCTGGGCGATCCGCGACAGCGCCGACATCGGCTCACCCTGCGAACCGGTCGAGATCATCACCACCTGGTCGGCCGGCAGGTCGGCCAGCTGCTTGGGGTCGACCAGGATCCCAGGAGGTACGTCGAGGTAGCCGAGGTCGCCGGCGATCGCCATGTTGCGCACCATCGAGCGGCCGACGTAGGCCACCTTGCGCTTGTGGGTAGCAGCCGCGTCGAGCACCTGTTGGACGCGGTGCACGTGCGAGGCGAAGCAGGCCACGATGACCCGCTGCTTGCTCTGGTAGAACACCCGGTCGAGCACCGGCGCGATGTTGCGCTCCGAGGTGGTGAAGCCCTGAACCTCGGCGTTGGTGGAGTCGGCCAGGAGCAGATCGACGCCCTCCTCGCCCAGCCGGGCGAAGGCGCGCAGGTCGGTGATCCGGCCGTCCAGCGGGAGCTGGTCCATCTTGAAGTCGCCGGTGTGCAGCACCATCCCGGCGCCGGTGCGGATGGCGACCGCGAGTGCGTCGGGGATCGAGTGGTTGACCGCGACGAACTCGAGGTCGAAGGGCCCGAAGCTGATCCGGTCGCCCTCGGCCACGATGTGCTGGACGGGGTTCTTGATCCGGTGCTCGCGGAGCTTGCCGCCCAGCAGCGCCAGGGTCAGCTGTGAGCCCACCAGCGGGATGTCGGAGCGGTCGCGCAGCAGGTACGGCGCGGCGCCGATGTGGTCCTCGTGACCATGGGTCAGCACCAGCGCCTCGACCTTGTCGAGCCGGTCCCGGATCGCGTCGAAGTCAGGCAGGATCAGGTCGACACCGGGGTGGTGCTCCTCTGGGAAGAGCACCCCGCAGTCGACGATCAGCAGCCGGCCGTCGTACTCGAAGACGGTCATGTTGCGACCGACCTCGCCGAGGCCGCCGAGTGCGATGACGCGCAGGCCGCCCTGCTTCAACGGGGGTGGTGCGGACAGTTCGGGGTGGGGATGGCTCAAAGCAGACCAGCACTTTCGAGTGAGGTACGTAGGGCGGACAGCTCGTCTTCGTCGAGCTCGAGGAGCGGGAGCCGGACCCGACGGTTGTCGAGGACCCCGGCCAGCTGGAGGGCGGCCTTGGCGGTGGTGGCGCCGTAGTTGCCGACCCCCATGATGCCCGCGATCGCGGGAAGCAGCGAGTGGTACGTCGCCTGCGCGGTCGCAAGGTCACCGGCGTCGACCGCTGCCACCAGCTTGGCGTGCTGGTCTCCGGCCACGTGACCCACCACCGAGACCACCCCGGCGGCACCGTGGCTGAGCCAGGCCAGGTTCGTCACGTCGTCACCGGAGTACAACGCCAGGCCGAGGTCGCGGATCAGCCGGACGCCCTGGGCGAGGTCACCGACGGCCTCCTTGACGGCGACCACATTGTCGATCGCGGCCGCCGCGACATAGGTGTCCCAGCCGATCCGCAGGCCCGTGCGGCCCGGCACGTCGTACAACATCACCGGCAGGTCGGTGGCCCCGGCCACGGCACGGAAGTGCGCGAGCACCCCGCCCTGGGAAGGCTTGGAGTAGTACGGCGTCACGACCATCACGCCGGCCGCGCCGAGCTTGGTGGCCTGCTCGGTGAGCTCCAGCGAGTGCGCCGTGCTGTTGGTGCCGACACCTGCCACCACGCTGACCCGGTCGCCCACGGCTTCGACGACCGCACGCAGCAGCTCGCCGTCCTCGGCTACGGAGGTGGTCGGCGACTCCCCCGTCGTACCGGAGATCACCAGGCCGTCATGGCAATGGCCGGCGAGGTGTGTTGCCACGGCCTGGGCACCGTCGAGGTCGAGCGACCCGTCCGCCGCGATCGGCGTCGCCATCGCGGTCAGCACCCGGCCGAAGGGGGCGGGAGGAAGACTCATGGCCCTAGGTTATCGGTAGCCAAACGGGCACAACCTCATCAGCCGCGGTGATTTGCCCGATTCTGGCAGCCCCATCAAGCGGTTGTGCCCGTTTGACGGCGCTCCAGCCGAACCAGCTCGTAGGGCGTCTCGGCGTCAAGGTGCCGCTCCCGCTTCGTCTCGGTCCACTCGTCTCGGT
This sequence comes from Propionibacteriales bacterium, assembly GCA_038233595.1. GTDB lineage: Bacteria > Actinomycetota > Actinomycetes > Propionibacteriales > Nocardioidaceae > Marmoricola. The sequence goes on from JBBSVL010000126.1 coordinate 4,148, forward strand.
CGAAGGCGGGGTAGTACGTGTCCCCCTCGGGCGTCAGATGCACCTCCGTCAGCACCTGCTCGTCTGCGAACGGCATCGCCTCGGCGTACACCTGGGCTCCGCCGACGACGTGGACGTCGCCGTCGAACCCCTCGGCCAGGGCGAGGGCCCCGGCGAGCGTGCGCGCGACGAGCACCCCGTCGGCGGACCAGGACGGGTCGCGGGTGAGCACGATCGTCGTACGCCCCGGCAGCGGGCGACCGATGGAGTCGTAGGTCGCGCGGCCCATCAGCAGGACATGGCCCATCGTCAGCCGCTTGAACCCGGCCTGCTCACCGGGGATGTGCCACGGGATGTCACCGCCGTTGCCGATCACGCCGTTGGTGGCGACGGCAGCGACCAGCACCACCCTCACCCTGTGGCCTACCGTCATACCGCGATCGGCGCCTTGATCCCCGGGTGCGGGTCGTAGCCGTCGACGCGGAGGTGCTCGAGGTCGAACCCGCCGAGCTCGGTCACTGACGGGTCCAGCCACAGCGTCGGCAGTGGAAGCGGGTCGCGGTTGACCTGCAGTTGCGCCTGCTCGAGGTGGTTGTCGTAGAGGTGCGCGTCTCCCAGGGTGTGCACGAAGTCGCCGAGCCGCAGGCCGGTCACCTGGGCGACCATCTGGGTCAGCAGGGCGTACGACGCGATGTTGAACGGCACACCCAGGAACACGTCGGCCGAGCGTTGGTAGAGCTGGCAGCTCAGCCGGGCCGGCCCGTCGTCGCAGGGGGCGACGTAGAACTGGAACATCGTGTGGCACGGAGGCAGGGCCATGTCGGGAATGTCGGCGACGTTCCACGCCGAGACGATGTGCCGTCGCGAGTCCGGGTCGATTCGGATCTGGTCGACCACCTGGGCCAGCTGGTCGATGTGCCGTCCGTCAGGGGCCGGCCAGGACCGCCACTGGTAGCCGTAGATCGGACCGAGGTCACCCTCGGTGTCTGCCCACTCGTCCCAGATCGTGACGCCCCGGTCGTGCAGCCACTTCACGTTGGTGTCGCCGCGCAGGAACCACAGCAGCTCGGCGAAGATCGACCGGGTGTGCACCTTCTTGGTGGTCACCAGCGGGAAGCCGGCGGTGAGGTCGAAGCGCATCTGGTGACCGAACACGCTCCGGGTGCCGGTGCCGGTGCGGTCCGGCTTCTCCACACCCTCGTCGAGGATTCGCTGGATGAGGTCGAGGTACTGCTGCACCCCGCGACCCTACCTCCGGAGGAGGACCCGAGGACCCGGGCGCGTCACACTTCGACGGGCGCCGAACCATGCCGGAGCAAGAATGGACCCGTGCCCAGCTCCGGTGAGATCGACGTGTCGGTGGCCGCGACCATTTTCGCCGACCGCTCCCGCGCTCGGGTGATCCGCGCCCTGATGGACGGCCGGGCGTTGCCGGCCAGCCGGCTCGCTCAGGAGGCCGGCGTCTCCCCCGCGACGGTCAGCGCGCATCTGGCCAGGCTGCTCGACGCGGCGTTCGTGAGCGTGGAGCGGTCCGGGCGGCACCGCTACTACTCGCTGGCCAACGCCCACGTCGCCGAGGCGTTCGAGGCACTCGGCGTGCTCAGCGAGCCCGGACCGGTCCGGTCGTTGCGCGAAGGCACCCGTGCCGAGCGGCTCCGCACCGCGCGCAGCTGCTACGACCACCTCGCTGGACGGCTCGGCGTGAGCGTCACCGCAACCCTGCTGGACCGGGGAGTGCTGACGCGCACGGACGACGCAGCGGGTCTGTGCCGACGACACGAGGACGACTACTCCGCGCCGGTGCGCTCCCACCCCTATGCGTTGGGACCTTGCGCGCGCAACGGTCTCGCCGAGTGGGGCGTGGACGTCGAGGCCGTCACGGCTGCCCGTCGTACGACGTTGAAGTTCTGCCTTGACTGGACCGAGCAGCGCCACCATCTCGCCGGCGGCCTCGGGTCCGCCGTGCTCGCAGCCTTCCGGGACAACGGCTGGGTGAGCGACGGCCCACGCCCGCGCGGGCTCGTCGTGACCGACGCCGGCCGGCTCGCCCTCGACGCCTGATCGCCGCTGTCCCGTGCAAGGCTGAACCCATGCTCCTCGGCCTTGCCTGCGCCCTCGGTGCCGCAGTCCTCTACGGCGTCGGGTCCGTGGTCCAGGCCGTGGCCGCACGTAGGCTGCCCGCCGTCGAGGACGGCTGGGTGCGGCTGCTCCGCGCCGCGGTGCGCAACCCACTGCTGGTCTGTGTGGTGCCCGCCGATCTGGCGGGCGCGCTGCTGCACCTGGTCGCCATCGACACGATCCCGCTGTACCTGGCCCAGGCCGGCATCGCCGCCGCACTCCCGATCACCGCCATCGTCTCGGCCCGGGTGCTGCGGGAGCGGCTCGGGGCGGGGGACTGGACGGCGATCGTGGCGACCGGGGTCGGCATCGCGATGCTGGCTGCCGACGCCGGAAAGGCCGGCAGCGGTCACCACGGGAGCGGTCTGGTGGTCGGGCTGTACGTACTGCTGGCGGCCCTGGTCGTGTTCGGCTTCGCCGCCTACCGTGGCAGCGGCCGGGCCTCTGGTGCGGCGCTGAGCCTGCTCAGCGGCCTGGGCTACAGCGGTGCGACGCTGGGGGTGCGAGTGCTCGGCACCCCGGACTGGTCGCCGCGCACTGGTCTCCTGCTCGTGGGGATGGCGCTCAGCGGAGCCGTCGGCTTCGCGCTCTACTCCTTCGCCCTCCAACGGGTGCCCGTCGCGGGAGCCACCGCGCCCCTGGTCTTCGCCGAGACCGTGGTGCCCACGGTCGTCGGCATCGCGGTGCTCGGCGACGTGGTGCCCCCGGGTGCCTGGCCGCTGATCGTGGTCGGGCTGCTGTTGTCGATGGCCGGTGCGATCTGGCTCGCCGGCTTCGAGGGCCGCACGCTCGACCGGGTGAAATCCGGCGGGCTGGTTGGATGAGCAGATGAGTGGTGGAGCAGCCAGTGCCGACGTGTCCTGCCGGGTGGCGTGGGCGGACGACGCCGACGCGATCGCTGGGGTGCAGGTGCGCGCCTGGCGGACGTCGTACGACGGGCTGCTGCCGGCCGAGCTGCTGGACTCCCTGGACCCGGCCGAGCTGGCTGCGGGCTGGCGCAACTCCCTGGTACACACCGGCGACGCCCGGCAGCGGGTGCTGGTCGCACTGGAGCGCAACACGGTGACCGGGTTCGCGCTCACCTCTCCTGCGTGGGACCCCGACGCCGACCCGGTCGTGGGGGGGGGGGGGGGGGGGGGGACCCCCACCACCCCCCCCCCCCGCCCCGGGGGCCCCCCCCCCGGGGGGGGGGGGGGGGGGGGGGGCCCCCACCCCCCCCGCACCCCGCGGGGCGGCGGGCGCCGGCCGCCGCGGGCGGGGGGGTTGGGTGGGGCCCCCCCCCCCCCCCCCCACGACCGGGTCGGCGTCGGGGTCCCACGCAGGAGAGGTGAGCGCGAA
>JBBSVL010000127.1:0-7579 GCA_038233595.1 Propionibacteriales bacterium
CGGCGCCTTGCTGACCTACGGACCGCGTGGCCTGACCTACGAGGCCCAGGAAGGCCTCGGCGGCACACTCTCGATCCTGGCCGTCGGCTTCGTGACCTGGATGGTCTTCTGGATGGCGCGGTCGGCCCGCGGCCTGTCCGGGGAGCTCAAGGGGTCTGTCGACCGGGCTGCCGACGCCGGCCGGGCCAGCCTGGCGCTGGTCGCCCTGCTCGCGGTGGGACGCGAGGGACTGGAGACCGCGCTGTTCCTGTGGGCGGCCACCGAGACCGCCACCGGGTCGAAAACCGGGCCCCTCGTCGGAGCGGTCCTCGGCCTGGCCACCGCGGTGGCGCTGGGATTCTTGTTCTACAAGGGCGTGCTGCAGATCAACCTGAGCAAGTTCTTCGCCTGGACCGGAGTGATCCTGATCGTGGTCGCCGCCGGGGTCCTCGGCTACGGCGTGCACGACCTTCAGGAGGCGGGTGTGCTGCCCGGCCTGAACTCGTTGGCCTTCGACGTGAGCCGGCAGATCCCGCCGAGCTCCTGGTACGGCACCCTGCTCAAGGGCACCTTCAACTTCACGCCCAACACCACCTGGCTACAAGGGGTCGCCTGGGTGCTGTACGTCGTGCCCACCCTGGCTCTGTTCCTCCACCGGATCCGCGGCAACGGCGCCCCGAAGAGCGCCGCCGCCAAGACCGCCGCCCCCGCACAGTCGGCCCCGGCTGCGCGCTGATGAAAGGCACCACCATCGGGACCCGTCACCTCGCCCTGCCCGTCCTCCCCATCGTGGTCGTCCTGGCTCTCCCGCTGAGCGCGTGCTCGCTCACGGAGTCCAACCAGGCGCCCAAGAGCAACGGCAAGATCACGGTCACCTCCGACGACAACGCCTGCAAGGTCTCCACCACCTCTGCGCCGGCCGGCAACCTGGTCTTCACGATCAAGAACGCCGGCTCGAAGGTCACCGAGTTCTACCTGTACGGCGCAGACAACCAGCGCATCGTCGGCGAGGTGGAGAACATCGGGCCGGGCCTGACCCGGTCACTGGTCGTACGCGCGGCGCAGGGCAAGTACCACACCGCGTGCAAGCCCGGGATGGTCGGCAAGGGCATCCGCGCCGACTTCACCGTCGAGGCGTCCAACCGTTCGAGCGCGATCGCCGGGGTCAGCCAGGCCGACATCACGTCCGCGACCGACAAGTACGCCGGCTACGTCAAGGACCAGACCCGCCTGCTGGTGCCACAGACCCGGCAGTTCGTCGCCGCGTACACCGGCGGACACGACGCACGCGCCCGGTCGCTCTACCCGCTCGCCCGGAGCCACTTCGAGCGTGTCGAGCCGGTGGCGGAGTCCTTCGGCGACCTTGACCCGAAGACCGACAGCCGAGAGGCCGATCTGGCGGAGGGCCAGAAGTGGACCGGCTGGCACCGGATCGAGAAGGACCTCTGGCCACCGGCCGGCTACCACCGGCTGAGTGCCGCGCAGCGTGGCTACTACGCCGACGACCTGATGCAGAACATCCTCACCCTCGACAACCGGGTGCAGACCCTGCGCTACACCGTCGACCAGATCGGCAACGGCGCGAAGAGCCTGCTCGACGAGGTGGCCAGCGGCAAGGTCACGGGCGAGGAGGAGGTCTGGTCACACACGGACCTCTACGACTTCCAGGCCAACATCGACGGCGCCCGGGTCGGCTACCAGCACCTGAAGCCGCTGCTCGAGGTGAAGAACCCGGCCCTGTCCTCAACCATCGGCCAGCGGTTCGCGGCCTTGCAGACGCTGCTGGACAGGTACCGCACGAGCAAGCGCGGTTTCGTCTCCTACGAGACCGTCGCGCCGGCCCAGCGCAAGCAGCTCAGTGACGCGGTCAACGCGCTCGCCGAGCCGCTGTCCCAGATGACCGGAGCGATCACACTGTGACCGGTCCCATGACCGGGCCCGAGGAGTCGATTTCCGCCACACCAGCCAGGGAGTCGCGTGGTCTCAGTCGACGCCAGATGCTCGGCGTCGCCGGTGTCGGCGCCCTGGCCGGCGCCTCCGGGCTGGGTGGCTACGCGGTCGCCGACGTCCGGGACCCGAAGGACTCTGCCGGCCGGGCCGACGCCTACGCCTTCCACGGCGTGCACCAGGCCGGCATCGTGACCCCCGCCCAGGACCGGGTCCACTTCGCTGCGTTCGACGTCACCACCGACTCGCGGGCGGAGCTGGTTGCGATGTTGCAGGCGTGGACCGACGCTGCAGCGCAGATGACGCGGGGCAAGGAGGTGGGCGAGGGCACCCCGACGTCGTACGACGCGCCGGCAACCGACACCGGTGAGGCGATCGGGCTGCCCCCGAGCGGGCTGACGCTGACCTTCGGCTTCGGGCCGGGGCTGTTCGACAAGGACGGCAAGGATCGCTTCGGCATCGGCCACCGGCGCCCGAAGGCACTGCGCCGGCTCCCGCACTTCCGCCAGGACGACCTCGACCTCACCCGCAGCGACGGCGACCTGTGCGTGCAGGCCTGCGCGGACGACCCGCAGGTCGCCTTCCACGCGATCCGCAACCTCTCCCGGCTCGGGTTCGGCACGGCCGCGCTGCGCTGGGCCCAGCTGGGCTTCGGGCGCACGTCCTCGACCTCGACGGCGCAGGTCACCCCGCGCAACCTGTTCGGGTTCAAGGACGGCACCGCGAACCTCAAGGCCGAGGACAGGTCGGGGATCGAGAAGTTCGTCTGGGTGAAACCGGGCGACGACCCCGCCGCCAAGTGGATGTCTGGCGGCTCCTACCTCGTCGCCCGGCGGATCAACATGCGGATCGAGACCTGGGACAGCACCAGCCTCCACGAGCAGGAGAGCCTCTTCGGTCGCGACCGGGCCGAGGGAGCGCCGCTGTCCGGCGGCACCGAGTTCAGCCCACCCGACTTCAGCCGCGCGGGCCGGGACGGCCCACTCATGGCGGCAGACTCTCATGTCCGGCTGGCTCACCCCAGCCAGAACCGGGGGGTCCAGATGCTGCGTCGCGGCTACAACTTCACCGACGGCAACAACGTTCTGGGGCGACTGGACGCCGGGCTGTTCTTCATCGTGTTCGTGCGTGACCCGGATCGGCAGTACATCCCGGTGCAGGCCAGGCTCTCCGCCAAGGACGGGCTGATGGAGTACCTCCAGCACACCGGTTCCGGCCTGTTCGCGGTGCCGCCAGGCGTGCGGTCGGGCCATTACCTCGGCCAGGAGCTCTTCACCTAGAACGACACTCGTGTAACTCGCACTAATTTTCACTTCAGTCACACAAGCCCCGTGAAATCGGACATACTCCTCCTGGAATCGCAGCCATCTCAGGAGGAGTCCGACGTATGCGTAGCACCGGCACAGGCACCCTGAACCGTCGTCGCAGACTCGTCCGCACGCTGTCGCTGACCGGCGCAGTCGCCGCGCTCATTGCTCCCGTGCTGGTCGCGAGCTCGAGCTCAGGGGCACCGGTCAGCGCCCGCCCGGGCATGGCCCGAGCCGCCACCATTCCCAGTGCGCCGCCGAACGTGACCTACCCGATTGCCGCTGCCGCAACGCCACAGGACCAGCGGACCTACAGCCGTCGCAGCCACGGCACCGACATCGTGGCGCCGTGCGGCACGCCGGTGGTCGCCTCGTTCCCCGGCACCGCCGAGGTGCTGAGCGGGCCCAAGTGGTCGGGGCCGGTGCTGGTCAGGGTCTACACGATGCAGCACCACCTGACCGCCTGGTACGGCTACCTGGACTCGGCCTCGGTCACCAGCGGACAGATCGTCTCGGCGGGTCAGCAGATCGGCGTGGTCGGCGACCAGGGCAACGCCACCACCTGCTCGCTGCACCTGGAGGTGCGCGCCGACAACCTTCACAAGATCTACAACGCGACCAGCTGGCTGGACAACCACGTCGGGAAGCCGGTTCCCACCAACTATGTCTTCGGCAACCGCGGCTTCGTGCTCGCCTCGATGAACATGCTCGGCGCCTCGCACACGGCGAGTGGCGGCGACCAGCGGAGCTACCCCGGCTACACGACCCGGTTGCCGATGGCCATCGACCTGCTGAAGAACCGAGGCGTCGACGTCGCCGGGCTGCAGGAGTTCCAGCGCCCGCAGCACGCGCTGTTCCGCAAGCTGGCCAGCGACACCTTCGACGTCTACCCTGCCGACGAGAACAAGGGCACCGACACCGAGAACTCGATCATCTGGCGCAAGTCGAGCTTCGACGTGGTCGAGGAGCACCTGTTCCCGGTGACCTACTTCAACGGCTCCACCCGGCAGATGCCCTATGTGCTGCTGAGGCAGCGGGCAACCGGCCTGACGGCGTACTTCATCAACGTGCACAACCCGGCAGAGACCCATCAGTTCCACAACCAGGGGCAGTACCGGGCCATGGCCATCGCCGCTGAGAAGGAGCTGATCATCTCGCTACGGGCCACCGGCCGACCGGTGTTCCTGACCGGTGACCTGAACGACCGTGCCAAGGCGTTCTGCCCGCTGACGGCCGGCAAGCTGATGCTGTCGGCGGACAGCGTGCCGAGCATGACCTGCGCACTGCCGCGCGACGCCTGGATCGACTGGATCCTGGCCGCAGGGCCGGCCCGGTTCGCCAGCTACACCCGGGACTGGGCCACGAAGGACGCCAAGGTCAGCGACCACCCGCTCGTCTTCGCCAGGACGAACCTGGCCGAATGAGCTGGCGGATGACCCCGCTGCCGCTCAGCGCACGTCGAAGGCGATGCCCGCCTCGACCAGCCGCTGGGTCAGGTGCTCCCCCATCGCCACCGCGGTTGTGACCTGGCCGGCAGTCGCGGGGTTGTCGTCGAAGGCCAGGCACAGCGCCGACTCGGCGAGCATCTTCGCGGTCTCGGTGTAGCCCGGGTCGCCGCCGGAGACCCGGGTGTGCACCGTCGTACCAGCCGACGCAGCGACGAAGTCGACGGTGAACCAGGACTTCCCACGGCGCGCCTCGGAAGGGCCCTCGCCCTGCTTCACCCGGCTCAGCAGCGCCTTGCGGGCCGGTGGAACATGCGCGACCGCGAGCATCGCGGCGGCGCCGGCCAGGCCACCGGCGGCGTAGCGCAAGGTCTTGGTTCCGACGTAGTGGGAGTAGCGGAAGTCGGGCCCGTAACGGTCCAGCGCGGCGCCCGACCTGGCCACCACGAACGGGTCGATCGTGGGCAGCGGAAGCAGCCAGTAGCCCAGCTCCCGGTCGCGATGCGGTCTGCCGGCAACGGCGCGAGACCTTCGCCCACCCGGCAGCCTGCCCTCCAGCTTGCGGCGCTCCTGCATCGCCGACCGCATCTGGGTGGCCCTGGAGAACGCGGTCATCGCCGAGTGGAAGGTGCCGCCGGAGAACTGCGCCCCGGCACGTACGACGCCCCGCATCGTCACCGGCTCGCCCTCGGGCAGCTGCAGGACGGTCCAACGGGCACCGAGGTCGTGCGGGATCGAGTCGAAGCCGCAGGCGTGCACGATCCGGGCACCGGACGCGGCAGCCGTGTCGTGGTGCGCGAGGTACATCCGGTCGACGAACTCGGGCTCGCCGGTCAGGTCGACGTAGTCGGTGCCCTCGGCGGCGCAGGCGGCCACCAGCGGCTCGCCGTGGAGCAGGTAGGGGCCGACGGTGGTGATCACGACCCGGGCGGACCGGGCGACCTCGGTCAGTGAGTCGGGGTCCGACACGTCCGCACGCAGCAGTGGCAGGTCGGCAAGCGAAGGGTTGATCATGGCGAGGTGAGCGCGCACCTGCTCGAGCTTGCCGCTGTTGCGGCCGGCCAGGGCCCAGCGACAGCCGTCGGGCGCGTGGTGCGCGAGATACTCCGCGGTCAGCCGTCCGGTGAATCCGGTGGCTCCGAACACCACGATGTCGTGGCTGCGCTGGGTCTGCTTGGCGGTCACCCTGGGTCTCCTTCGTGGCGGACGTTCGCACCCCACTGTGCCGAGGGAACGGGCCGGAGCCAACCTGCGTCCCATCTGCGAGACGAAGCCAGGACGGGAGCAGCCATGAGAACCCTGACCAGGATCACCGCCGGCAGCGGCGTCGCTGCCCTTGGTGTCGCCTCTCTCATCGCATCCGGGGTGCTCGCGGCCGCGACCGTGGGAGTGGTCGGCGACACCCTCACCCCGCGGGCGGTGGCAGCGGCCTCCCTACAACCGTTCCAGTCCTGCGCCGAGCTGCGGGCGTGGTACGTCGACGCCGCCGCCAGCAACGTCGGCCCCTACGGCTGGTCCAGTGACCCGGGCCACCGGATGTACCCGATGCAGGGCTCGGCCGGGTTGGCCCAGCGCGTGCCGATGGCGGCCGCCGGCCAGAACCAGGCGGTCGGCAGCTCCGCCACGGGCACCAACACCCAGGAGGCGGGCGTCGACGAGCCGGACATCGCGAAGACGAACGGCAAGCTGCTGGCCCGCGTGGTCGGCGGTTCGGTGGTGCTCAGCGACGTCACCGGTGACCAGCCGCGCGAGCTCGCGGCGTACCGCCTGCCCGAGACGATGTACGGCGCCGAGCTGCTGCTCGCCGGTGACCGGGTGGTGGTCACCAGCACCGGCTCGCCGCCTTTCCGCGGTGTCCCCTACCCGTTGCAGCCACTGAGTGACGGCCTGGGCATCGACCGCGGCATCCCGGTCGCCCCTCCCGGCTCCCGAGTGCTCACCCTGGACATCACCGATCCGGCCCACCCTCTGCAGGTCAGCGACCAGACCTACTCGGGCTCCTTGGTCTCCGCCAGGCAGTACGGCGACGTGGTGCGGTTGGTGACCACGACCGACCGCCCGCAGCTGCCCTTCGTCCACCCGGGCCAGCATGGGCTGGATGACAGCCAGGCCACGGTCCGGAACCGGACGATCGTGCGGGCCAGCTCGCTGTCCGACTGGCTGCCCACGGTGCGCGACTCCGGTCAGCCGACGTCCGGTGCCCGCCCACTGGTCGACTGCGCGGACGTGCTGCACCCGGTCGGTCACTCCGTCACCGTCACGGGCACCGGCACCGTGTCGGTCGTCGGTTTCGACGCGGACCGGCCCCAGGCCCGGTCGACCGTGGCAGTGACCGCCGAAGGGGGCACCGTCTACTCCTCGACGAACCGGCTCTACGTGGCGACCACCTCGGGGCCGGATCCACTCCGGAGACTGCCTGGCCCACTGACCGATCGGCGTCCGCTCGAGCCAGCCGGGTCCGTCGTACGCACCGCGCTGCACGAGTTCGACCTGGCCGGCGACCGGGCGTCGTACGTCGCGAGCGGGAGCGTGGCCGGCACCGTCCGGGACCGCTGGTCGATGGATGCGTACGACGGCCACCTGCGCCTGGCTGTCCAGACCGGGAGCACCGAGGCGTTCGGCGACGGCGCGGGCCGCAACGGCTCCAACGCGATCGTGACCCTGGCCCGACAAGGGGACCGGTTGGTCGCGACGGGCCGGGTCGGCGGCCTCGGCGACGGCGAGGAGATCAAGTCGGTGCGCTGGTTCGATACGTTCGCGGTGCTCGTGACCTTCCGGCAGCTGGACCCGCTCCACACCGTCGACCTGTCCGACCCCGCGCACCCCAGGCTGATGGGTCAGCTGGAGATCCCGGGCTTCTCGGGCTACCTGCACCCCATCGGCCACGACCGGCTGCTCGGC
>JBBSVL010000128.1:0-7575 GCA_038233595.1 Propionibacteriales bacterium
CGGCATGCCGCTCGAGCGCCAGCCCCCCGGGCCGGGACGGTACGACGGGCGCAGCTTGCGGTGGTGCGCAGACCACTCCGGGCCGGCCTGCCGCGGCGGGGGGTGGTCCGCGGCGGCCATCGCCGCAACGACCGCCACCAGCGCGGCGACCTCCTGGTCGGTGGCGCCCGGCGTGAGGATCTGGAGGAGTGGGGGCTGCGCGACCACCGAGCACTCATCGCTCACAGCGGGATGTTCCCGTGCTTCTTCGGCGGCAGCGTCTCCCGTTTGGACCTCAGCAGCCGCAGCGCCCGGACGATCTCCACCCGGGTCTCGTGCGGAGCGATCACCGCGTCGACGTAGCCGCGCTCGGCGGCGATGTAGGGGTTGGCGAGCGTGTCGTCGTACTCCTGGACGTACTCGGCGCGCTTCTCCTCGGCGTCGGAGGCGTCCTTGAGCTCCTTGCGGTAGAGGATGTTGACGGCACCCTGCGCGCCCATCACAGCGATCTGCGCGGTCGGCCAGGCCAGGTTGATGTCGGCGCCGAGGTGCTTGGAGCCCATCACGTCGTAGGCGCCGCCATAGGCCTTGCGGGTGATGATCGTGACCAGCGGGACCGTCGCCTCGGCGTAGGCGAAGATGAGCTTGGCTCCGCGCCGGATGATGCCGTTCCACTCCTGGTCGGTGCCGGGCAGGAAGCCGGGTACGTCGACGAAGGTGAGCACCGGGATGTTGAACGCGTCGCAGGTGCGCACGAACCGGGCCGCCTTCTCCGAGGCATCGATGTCCAGGGTGCCGGCGAACTGCATCGGCTGGTTGCCCACGATGCCCACGGAACGACCCTCGACCCTGCCGTAGCCGATCACGATGTTGGGCGCGAACAGCGGCATCACCTCGAGGAACTCCTCGTCGTCGAGGATCGAGGTGATCACGGTCAACATGTCGTAGGGCTGGTTCGGTGAGTCCGGGATGATCGTGTCGAGCGTCCGGTCAAGCTCGCTGAGCTCGAGGTCTGCCGGCTGGTCGTACGACGGGCCTTCGTCGAGGTTGTTCTGCGGCAGGTAGGACAGCAGCGTCCTGGTGTACTCCAGCGCGTCTTCCTCATCGGCGCCCATGTAGTGGGCGTTGCCGGACTTCGTGTTGTGTGCGCGGGCGCCACCGAGCTCCTCCATCGTGACGTCCTCGCCGGTGACGGTCTTGATCACGTCGGGCCCGGTGATGAACATGTTGGAGGTGCCGTCGACCATGATCGTGAAGTCGGTGACCGCTGGGGAGTAGACGTGACCCCCGGCGCAGGAGCCCATGATCAGGCTGATCTGCGGGATCACCCCTGAGGCGTGGACGTTGCGGCGGAAGATCTCGCCGTACAGTCCGAGACTGACCACGCCCTCCTGGATGCGTGCGCCCGCGCCCTCGTTGATGCCGATGATCGGGCAGCCGGTCTTCATGGCGAGGTCCATCACCTTGGTGATCTTCTCGCCGTAGACCTCACCGAGCGAGCCGCCGAAGATCGTGAAGTCCTGGCTGAACACACACGTCTGGCGGCCCTCGATGGTGCCGTAGCCGGTGATCACGCCGTCGCCGTACGGCCGCTTCTCCTGCAGTCCGAACGCGGTCGAGCGGTGCCTGGCCAGCTCGTCCGTCTCGACGAACGAGCCTTCGTCGAAGAGCAGCTCGATCCGCTCACGCGCGGTCTTCTTGCCCTTGGCGTGCTGCTTCTCCACGGCCTTGGCGGAGCCGGCGTGGACCGCTTCGTCGATCCGGCGGTCGAGATCCTTCAGCTTGCCGGACGTGGTGTGGATGTCGATGTCCTGCGGGACGTCGGTGCCTTCCCCGGGTTGTGCGCTCACGCCGAAGATCTCCTAGCTCGCGTCATCTGACCGTCCTGCGCCAATCTAGTGCCATGACCGTCCCGGCCACCTCGCACCCTCCTCGTGAACATCACAGCCTGGCCGACGTGCGCGTGCGCGGCTGGCAGGTCGAGTACGTCGCTGCCACCGGCTCCACCAACGCCCTCGCCGGCGCGCGTGCCGAGCCGGGTCTGGTCGTCGTCACCGACCACCAGACCGCGGGCCGTGGTCGGCTGGACCGGTCGTGGGAGACGCCGGCGGGCGTGGCCCTCACCTTCTCCGCGGTGGTCGACCCGGGAGTGCCCGACGCGCGCTGGCCGTGGCTGCCGCTGCTGACCGGCCTTGTCGTCGCCGCGGCCGTACGACGGGCAACCGGTGTCGAGGCCACCTTGAAGTGGCCCAACGACGTCCTCGTCGGCGAGCAGAAGCTGGCCGGCATCCTGGTGGAGCGGGTGGCACCGACGGGTCGACCGGTGGCGGTGATCGGCGTGGGGGTCAACGTGCACCAGACCGCGCTCCCGGTCGCCGCCGCGACGTCACTGGCACTGCTCGGCTCGCCGGCGGACCGCGCGGACCTGCTGGAGGCGGTGCTCGCAGGACTGAGCGCCGAGCTGGCCGACTGGCGCTGCGTCGCCGGTGACCCCACACGGTTGCGCGAGGAGTACACCCGGGCCTGCGCCACGATTGGCCGCGAGGTGAGCGTGCTCCTGCCCGGTGAGCGCACCCTCGGCGGTCGGGCCGAGGAGGTCGACGCTGTCGGCCGGCTGGTGGTCGTCGAAGGTTCTGGGGAACGGGTTGCGGTCGGTGCGGGTGACGTGATCCATGTGCGCCCGACGCAGCAACGAAACGCGCCGGATCTGTCATGATCTGGGCGTGGCCATCTCCAGCAAGCTGCTCAACCCGGGCGAGAGCGTCGTGGTCAGCACACGCACGCACCCCAAGGTGCTGGCACTCCCGGTCCTGGTCCTGGTCGTCGTCGCCGTGCTCGCCGGCTACCTGACCAGTCGGGTCGACGCGCAGGCGGGCCTGATCGCGATCTGGGTCGTGGCGGCGGCGCTGCTGGTCTGGTTCACCGTGGTGCCGTTCCTGCGCTGGCTCTCCTCGACGTACACCTTCACCAGCCGGCGACTGATCACCCGGCACGGCATCCTCACCCGCACCGGCCACGACATCCCGCTGAACCGGATCAGCGACGTGTCCTACGACCGGGGTGTCCTCGACCGGATGCTCGGTTGCGGCACGCTGGTCGTCTCCGACGCCAGTGAGACCGGAAGCGTCGCGCTGCCCGACGTGCCCCACGTCGAACAGGTCCAGCTCAAGCTCAGCGGTCTGCTCTATGACCTGAACAGCCCCCAGCACGATGACGGGACCTGAGTCCGGTTTCACCCGGGAGCAGCTCGAGGCCGCGATCCTCAGGGCGGCTCCGGACCTGACCAGCGACGACGTCGCCCGCGCCTCCGGCTTCTCGGTCGAGGAGACGCGGCGGTTCTGGCGCGCCCTCGGTTTCGCCGACGCCGGGACCCAGCCGGCGTTCACCAGTGGCGACGTCAACGCCCTTGCGCTGGTCGCGGCGATGCTCGAGGGAGGCGCCGTCGACGAGGCGACCGTGCTCCGGATGACCCGTGCGGTCGGGCACACGATCGCCCGACTCGCCGAGTGGGAGGTCGCCACCCTGGTCGGCCGGATCGAGCAGCTCGAGTCCGGCGACCAGGCCACCGGCAGTCGCATCGGCAGTGCGCTCCGGCTGGCAGACCTGATCGGACCCTCGTTCGAGGAGCTGCTGATCTACTCCTGGCGCCGACACCTCGCTGCCGCGGTGGCGCGCGCCGAGGCGCTGGGGGCCGACGAGGAGAACCTGCGCACGGCCGAGGTGACCATCGGGTTCGCCGACCTCGTCGGCTTCTCGGCGTACAGCAACCAACACTCACAGGACGAGATCGGGGAGACCGTCGAGGTCTTCGAGAACCGCTGCTCCGACGCCGTCGCACAACGGCGCGGTCGGGTGATCAAGACCTTGGGCGACTCAGTGCTCTTCGTGTGCCAGGAGCCGGCCCGGGCGTACGACGTCGCCGAGGACATCGTCGAGCTGATCGGCGCCGACTCCGGCCTTCCCGACGTACGCGTCGGCCTGGCGACGGGCCCGGTGGTGCTCCGCCTCGGCGACGTGTTCGGGCCGGCCGTGAACCTCGCCGCCCGGATGACCTCGGTGGCGCGCCGCAACCGGGTGATCGTGGACAAGCGCACCGCAGCCCTGCTGCCGGCCGAGGAGTTCCTCATCCGGGTGCTGCCGGCCCGTCCGGTCCGCGGCTTCGGAGACGTCGAGCCGGTCGCCGTACGCCGAAGGTGACGTGACGGACCTGGGCGCACGGTATCGAGCGACCATAGCGTTATACTTGGTGAGTATGACTGGACGCATAGGTGCGAAGGGCCAAGTCGTCATCCCGAAACGACTACGGGACGAGGTGAACCTCCACCCTGGTGACGAGGTCGACTTCAGGTTGGAGGACGGGCAGATCGTGCTCACGGCAATGCGTCTGCCCGCGGGCCTGGGGGGCCGGTTCGCGCAAAGCGGCATGGCGGCCCGGCTGCTCGAAGAACGAGGCAGGGAGCCTCGGTGAGTGTCTGTCTGGACTCGTGGGCGGTTCTGGCCTGGCTCGACGGCGAGGAGCCGGCGCTCGCGCGTGTGAATGAGCTGATCGACTCGCGTCCGGTCATCAGCTGGATCAATCTCGTCGAGGTCTACTACCGCTTGGAGCGGGACCACGGCCGCGACGTGGCCGATGAGACGCTCGGCGCGCTTCGGGCCAGCCTCGCTCCTGACCTGCCGGGAACCGCGCGCATGCTGGAGGCGGCCCGGCTCAAGGCCCGTGCTGCCATCGCCCTCGGTGACTGCTTCGCCGCCGTGACCGCAGCTGCCCATGGTCTGGTGCTGCTGACCGGCGACCCGGAACTCCTCGACCTTCGCGATGCTCCCTGCGATGTTGAGGACCTACGAGCCATGTGAAGAGCGACCTTGTGCCTTCTCCAAGGGCCCGAGTCAGAGGAACTCGTTGGGATCGAAATCCTCGATCGCGATGATCCGCACGCGGGGCAGGGGCTCGTTGAACGCCTGCACGTCGTACTCGAGGTCGAAGAACTCCAGGCCCTTGTCCAGCAGCTCTGTGAAACCGTTGTTGCGGAACTCCCGGAACCCCAGCAGGCCTACGCGGCGGCCGTCGAGCAGCGTCTCGATCTGCGGCAGGAAGTCGCCGTCGTTGCTGGCCAGCAGCACGTCGGCGTCGCGTCTCGCCAGCTCGTCGAGGGTGCGCTGGATGGCGAGGTCGACGACCTTCTGGTGCGGCGCGCCGGACAGCGGCACCGGACGGTAGCCCATCGCGATCAGGGCCTGGACGAACGGCATCGGCAGGTCGTTCGTGGCGGCGAGGAAGAACAGGCCCCTCGCAGGCTGCCGCCAGGTGGACTCGGCGAAGTGCAGCAGCCGGTCCCAGCGCGGTCGCTCGTTGGGCTGCGGACGCCGCCCGAGGATGGACGAGCCGATCGTCGCGTCGATGTTCTCCCCGTCGATCAGGAGGTAGGTGGCGCGTTCGGGCGCGGTGTCCATGCGGCGACAATATGCCCGGTGGATAGGGTCGTGCCGTGCCAGAGGACGCCCGCGACGTGCTCGCGCCCACAGTCGCCGTGATCGGCGGCGGGCAGCTCGCCCGGATGCTGGCCGAGCCGGCCGCTGCCATGGGCGTGCCCTTGCGCCTGCTCGCCGAGGCCGACGGCGTCAGTGCGGCCCAGGTGATCGTGGACCACACCGTCGGTGACTACCGTGACCTGGCGACCCTGCAGGCGGTGGTGAACGGCTGCGAGGTGGTCACGTTCGACCACGAGCACGTGCCCACCGACCACCTGCGCGCCCTGGCCGCACAGCTCGCTGTCCGGCCCGGGCCCGAGGCGCTGGTGCACGCCCAGGACAAGGCCGTGATGCGTGAACGGCTAGGCGACCTCGGGGTGCCGTGTCCGCGCAACGCAGTCGTCACCACGCCCGAGGACGTCGCCGCCTTCGGCCTGCCGTGCGTCCTGAAGACCACCAGGGGCGGGTACGACGGCAAGGGCGTGTGGATGGTCGTCACCGCCGAGGAGTCACTCGAGGCCTTCGCCGCGGCCGAACGAGCCGGTGTGCAGATCCTGGCCGAGGAGCTGGTGGGGTTCCGTCGCGAGCTCTCGGCGCTGGTGGCCCGCTCGCCGTCCGGCCAGGTCGCCGCGTGGCCGGTGGTGGAGTCGGTGCAGCGCGACGGCATCTGTCGCGAGGTGATCGCCCCGGCGCCGGGCCTCGCTCCCGCACTCGCCGTACAGGCCCAGCAGGTGGCGATACGGATCGCTGCCGAGCTCGACGTCACCGGGATCCTGGCCGTCGAGCTGTTCGAGACCACCGACGACCGGATCTTGGTCAACGAGCTGGCCATGCGTCCGCACAACACCGGGCACTGGACCCAGGACGGCTCGGTAACCAGCCAGTTCGAGAACCACCTGCGGGCGGTGCTCGACCTGCCGCTCGGCGCGCCTGAGGCACGGGCCCCGTGGACGGTGATGGTCAACATCCTCGGTGGTCCCGACGAGACGGGTCGGTTGTACGACGGCTACCCGCATGCGCTGGCCCGCGACCCGAAGCTGCGGGTGCACCTGTACGGCAAGGGGCTGCGGCCCGGACGGAAGGTCGGTCACGTGAACGCCTACGGCGACGACCTCGATGACTGCCTGGAGCGCGCCCGGCATGCGGCGGCATGGTTCCGTGGCGACCTGGGAGAGGAGAGCAGATGAGCAAGCAACCTGACGCCCCACGCGTAGGCGTCGTGATGGGCTCCGACTCGGACTGGCCGGTGATGAAGGCGGCCGTGGAGGCGTTGGAAGAGTTCGGGCTCACCGCCGAGGCCGACGTCGTCTCCGCCCACCGGATGCCTGACGAGATGCTCGCCTACGGGCGGGAAGCAGCGGCGCGGGGCCTGTCGGTGATCATCGCCGGCGCCGGGGGAGCGGCGCACCTGCCCGGGATGCTTGCCGCGGTCACCCCGCTGCCCGTGATCGGGGTGCCGGTGGCGCTCAAACATCTCGACGGGATGGACTCCCTGCTCTCCATCGTGCAGATGCCGGCAGGCGTTCCTGTCGCGACGGTGGCGGTCGGCAACGCACGCAACGCCGGGCTCCTCGCCGTACGCATCCTTGCCGCGACCGACGCCGACCTGCAGCAGCAGATGCTGGACTTCCAGGCCGAGCTGCGGGCGGCCGCCCACGCGAAGGGCAAGGCGGTCCGCGGCGAGGCGGCACACAAGATCGGGTTCTAGATCGGGGCTGGACCTCAGCTCTCGCCGTGCACCCGGCCGCGCAGCGACTTGGTGCGACCGCGCTTCTTCTTGCCCTCCAGGCGGCGGCGCTGCGACCCACGGGTCGGCTTGGTCGGCACCCGCGGCAGTGGGGGCGGGGCGAGGGCGTCGCGCAGCTGGTCCGCCAGGCGCTCCCTTGCGGCCGACCGGTTGCGGTGCTGGGAACGGTGCTCGGAGGCGGCGATCACGATCCGGTCGCTGCCGAGAGTCCGGACTGCGCGGGTCTTCTGCTCGTCGGTGAGGGCGCTCGAGGCGGTGACGTCGAAGACCAGCTCGGCCCGGCTGTCACTGGTGTTCACCGACTGCCCACCCGGGCCCGAGGACCGCGAGAACCGCTCGACGAGCTCGCCCGCCGGGACCAGCAGACCCCCGGGAATGCC
>JBBSVL010000129.1:0-7572 GCA_038233595.1 Propionibacteriales bacterium
AGAGCCTCGACGGCCGGCAGCCAGCCACTGCCCAGCACCAGGGCGACGTCGTGCGTCTCGACGCCGGTGCGTTCGCGCAGTACGACGGCGGCCTCGGAAGCCTGGGTGCGGTGGGTTGGTGTGCTCACCGGCGGAACTCTAGTGACCTCAGGCCAGCTGGTCGTCCTCCACCGCCGCCTCCTTCTCGGACTCGGCGATGTAGGCCTTGGCCGCTTCGGGGCTCAGCCGCATCATGTGGGCTATCACGTACACGAAGATGGAGAGCGCCAGCAAAAGCAGCAGCGAGACCTCGAAGTTCAGCTTCATCAGGTTGCCCGCCGCCGGCTCGGGGAAGCTGCCGATCCAGGAGATCAGGGTGAGCCCGCCGAGCCACGGCAGGATCCAGAAGCTCGCGCGCATATCGAGCGTCTTGCCCTTCATCTGCCCCGCGGCGATGAAGGCCGCGAGCAGCACGAAGCCGAGCAGCACCGCCAACATCAGCTTCCACACGATCGTCCAGCCCGACCAGTAGACGATCAGGTTGGAGCTCCAGAACGCGAGCAGCGGGATCACGTGACCTCCGGGGAGCCGGAAGGGCCGCTCGACGTCCGGCACCTGCTTGCGCAGGGCGGCGTGCACGAGCGGACCCGAGGCGAACGACATCACCGTTGCCGAGGTGATGAAGCCGACCAGCTGCTGCCAGCTCGGGAACGGCAGGAACACGATCAGCCCGAGCACGAACGCCAGGACCAGCCCGATCATCGGCGCACCACGCTCGGAGGTCTTCGAGAGGCTCTTGGGTGCGTTGCCGTTGCGGGACATCGCGTAGGAGATCCGGGAGGTGATCGTGGTGTAGATCAGGCCGGTGTCCCCTGGCGAGATGACCGCGTCGATGTAGAGGAGGATCGCGAGCCAGCCGAGACCCAGCGCGCTGGCCAGGGCGGCGAGCGGGCCGAAGTCGCCCGCGAAAGCCAGCTTGGCCCAGCCCTTGGAGCTGGCCAACGTGGACGGGTTGAGCGAGCCGATGAAGGCCACCTGCAGCGCAATGTAGATCACTCCGGTGATCAGTACCGAGCCGATCACTGCCAGCGGCACGTTGCGCTTGGGGTTGTCGGTCTCGCCGGCGAGCTCGATGCCCTGGCGGAAGCCGAGGTAGGAGAACACGATGCCGCTGGTGGCGATTGCGGTGAAGACCCCGTGCACGCCCATCGGCGCGAAGCCGAAGGAGGAGAAGTTCGAGCCGTGGAACGCGGTGACCAGGAACGCGATGATCACCAGCAGGATGATGAAGATCTTCCAGCTGACCAGGACGTTGTTGATCCGGGCGAACCAGCGGATCCCGAAGTAGTTGACCACCACGAACAGGGCCATCAGGATGACCGCGACGCCGTACCCGAGGGCTGTGAGGGTGTGCACGACCTGACCGCTCACCATGTGCTTGGTGGTGAACGGGGCGTACTTGGTGCCGTACTGAAGCGCCGCCTCGACCTCGATCGGCGCAGTGGTCGCGACGGCGACATAGGTGATCCAGCCGCTGGTGTAGCTGGCGAAGTTGCCGAACGACATGTGCGGGTAGCGAACCACCCCGCCCGACAACGGGTACATCGTGCCGAGCTCGGCGTACACCAGGGCGATCAGCAGGATCATGACCCCGCCGAGAGCCCACGAGAAGATCGCGGCCGGCCCGGCCTGCTGGGCGGCATTGAGCGCGCCGAAGAGCCAGCCGGAGCCGATGATCGAGCCGATACTCGCAAAGAGCAGTCCGACTGGCCCGATGTGTCTCTTCAGGTTGGGTGCGGACTCTCCGCTGGTCGGTTTGGTGTCTGCCGACATTGGGGTCTCCCTCATCACGAGCGACCTGCCTCGATGCAGGCGACCACCTATCTTTACTACGCATCGGCGCAAAGTGCACGCACCAATCTGGTTACGCCGGTGCTCAGAGACCCGTGGAGCGGCACTCTCGAGCGCGGATCGCGGCCACGTAGTCGCTTGGTGCGTCCGCAGCCTCGGCCGAGTCGGCCAGCACACCGAGGTAGCTCGCGGAGGGCAGACCGCCCTCGAAAGCGTCGAGCACGTAGGCCCAGGCAACCACCTCGCCGGTCATCATCGAGACCCGCACCCGGATCTTGCGGAACAGGCCGGTGTCGACCGACTCCCACTCGTCCATCGCGGCGATGTCTTCCTTGGTGACGTCGTACACGGCGACGAAGATTTGCTCGAACGGGTCCTGCACGATGGTGGCCATCGCGCCGTCCCAGCCGAGGTCGGCACCCCCGAAGGTGAGCCGCCACCCCTGCAGCCAGCCCGCGCCACGCAGGGGGGAGTGCGGGCAACGCCCGACCATGCGCGCGGGGTCGAGGTTCGGCCCGTAGGCGGCGTACAGCGTCACGAGCGTCAGGTTAGTGCCGGCGGTGCCGCCGATTGGTCACCACGTCGTACGACGGGGAGAATGCCGGTCGTGGAGCGAGTGGTGATCATTGGCGGCGGCCCCGGTGGCTACGAGTCGGCGTTGGTGGCCGCTCAGCTGGGTGCCGAGGTGGTCGTGGTCGACTCCGACGGTCTCGGTGGGTCGGCCGTGGTCACCGACTGCGTGCCGAGCAAGACCCTGATCGCCACCGCCGAGCTGATGACCGAACTCGCGGATGCCCCCGAGCTGGGGGTCGCCTTCGAGGACGGCCACGGGGACGCCGCGACGAAGGTCGTGGTGGACTTTGCCCGGGTCAATCGCCGCGTCAAGAAGCTCGCCGCCGACCAGTCCGCCGACATCGGTCGTCGGCTGGAGCGGGAGAAGGTGCGGGTGGTCGTGGGCCGCGGACGTCTCGACGGGCCGCAGCAGATCGGTGTCGAGCTGCCCGACGGACGCACCGAGACGCTGCGTGCCGACGCGGTCCTCGTCGCCACCGGCGCCTCTCCCCGGACCGTGTCGGGTGCGCAGCCCGACGGCGAGCGGATCCTGACCTGGGAGCAGGTCTACGACATCGACGAGGTGCCCTCCCGAATGGTCGTGGTCGGCTCGGGCGTGACCGGTGCCGAGTTCGCCAGCGCCTACCTGTCACTTGGCGTCGACGTGGTGCTGGTCTCCTCGCGCGACCGGGTGCTGCCCAGCGAGGACGCCGACGCCGCCCAGGTGCTCGAGGAGGTCCTGGAGCGGCGCGGGATGACCGTGCTGAACCGGTCCCGGATGCAGTCGGTGACCCGCGACGGCGACGTGGTCACGGTGACCCTGACCGACGGCCGCACCGTCCAGGGCTCGCACTGCCTGCTGGCCCTCGGCTCCGTCCCGAACACCGATGACGTCGGTCTCGAAGAGGCCGGCGTGACCCTGGACAAGGGCGGCTTCGTGAAGGTCGACCGGGTCTCACGCACCCCCTGCCGAGGCGTGTACGCCGCCGGGGACTGCACCGGCGTCCTGATGCTGGCGTCCGTGGCAGCGATGCAGGGACGGATCGCGATGTGGCACTTCCTCGGTGACGCGGTGGCTCCGCTGGACCTGAAAAAGGTCTCTTCCAACGTCTTCACCTCTCCGGAGATCGCCACGGTCGGCTGGTCGCAGCATGATGTCGACGAGGGCGGCATCCAGGCAGAGACGGTGATGCTGGCCATGGCCGGCAACCCGCGGGCCAAGATGCAGGGAGTCCGCGACGGGTTCGTGAAGCTCTTCTGCCGCCCCGGCACCGGGATCATCGTGGGGGGAGTGGTGGTCGGTCCCCGGGCCAGTGAGCTGATCCACCCGGTCTCGATCGCGGTCGCGCAGTCGATGACCGCCGACGCGCTGGCCAACGCGTTCACGGTCTACCCGTCGATGAGCGGCTCGATCGCCGAGGCGGCCCGGCGGATGCACCACGGACCCGGCTGAGAAATACATTCCTGTAACTACCTCGGCGTCATTGTTCGCGCTTTCCCGAAATCGAGCGGTATGTCCTTTTTGCGGCATAGGCTCAGTCACTCAAGCATCATTGACCACATTTTCCGGGGGAACGCTTCATGAATGTGTCACGTCCTGGCCTGCGCCGATCCGCCCTGCTGGTGGCGGTAGTCGTGGCCCTGTCGGTGCTGCCTGGCGCGGCCTCCGCGCGGTCCACGCGCCAGAGCTTCACGGTGGACAGGAGCGGCACGTTCACCGTCGTCGGTCACGGGTTCGGCCACGGCCACGGAATGTCGCAGTACGGCGCGAACGGTGCGGCCAGGAAGGGCCTGACCTTTGCCCAGATCCTGAGCTTCTACTACCCGGGCACCCAACTGACCACGCGGCCCGGCTGGCTGCGCGTGCTGATCTCGGCACACACCACCCAGGACCTGGTGATCCTCAGCACCCGGGGGCTCATCCTTCGCGACCGCGGCACCATGAAGGACTACCCGCTTCCTTCCGACCTCGGCGCGACGCAGTGGCGGCTGGGTGTCACCGGTACGAAGACCGTTGTCGACTACACGGCCAAGACCGGATCAAAGCGGGCCAGCTGGCACCGTTACCGGCCCGGCGGCCTTGCCACGCTTGTCGGCGACGGGGTGTTCCGCTCCACTGCAGGTCCGCTCACCGTGGTGATGGGCTCCGGCAACCGGGTCTACCGCGACCGGCTGGCCGCGATGTCACCCACGCCAGGTACGTCCGCGCGGGCAACCGTCAACGTGATCCGCTACGACAGCTACGTCAAGGGGGTCGTCCCCGCCGAGATGCCGGCGTCCTGGAGCACCGAGGCGGTGCGCGCCCAGGCCGTTGCCGCTCGGACCTACGCACAGTGGTCGGCCGCGCAGTACCCGAGGCGCTACTACCAGATCTGCGACACGACGTCCTGCCAGGTCTACAACGGCCGCGGTGGCGAGTACCCCGCCTCCAACAAGGCGGTCGACGCGACCAGCAACCAGGTCCTGATCTACCAGGGCATGCCTGCGTTCACACAGTTCTCTGCGAGTAGCGGCGGCTGGACCTCCGGGGGGAGCGTGCCCTACCTGGCGCACGAGGCGGACCCGTATGACGACTGGTCCGGCAACTACGTGCACAGCTGGAGCGTCAAGCTCGACGAGTCCGTCCTGGAGCGGCGCTACCCCGCCATCGGTGACCTGAAGAAAATCACGATCAACAGCCGCGAGGGCGGCGGTGAGTGGGGCGGCCGGGTCTGGGGGATGACGGCGGTGGGGAGCAAGGGCACGGCGTCGCTCTCCGGGGACACGTTCCGGGCGATCTACGGTCTGCGCTCCAGCTGGTTCACGCTGAAGTAGGGTCTCGACGCCGCTCGCTTGGGCTCGTTGCTCGACCAGCGGTGTCAGCTGCTCAGGACGAGGACCAGGTCACCACCGTCCACCTGCTGGGTGCCCTCGAAGGCGAGCCGTTCGACCGTGCCGGCACTCGGCGCGGTGATCGAGGCCTCCATCTTCATCGCCTCGATGGTGGCAAGGGTGGCGCCCTTCTCGACCGCATCCCCCTCGGCGACCTGCAACGTGACCACGCCGTCGAACGGTGCCCCGACGTGGCCCGGTTTGCTCGAGTCGGCCTTCTCCTGCGCAGCAACGTCGGAGGACACCGACTTGTCACGCACGGCGACCGGGCGGAGCTGACCGTTGATGGTGCACATCACGGTGCGGAACCCGCGCTCGTCGGGCTCGCTGATCGACTGGAGCCCGAGCAGCAAGGTCTTGCCCTCCGCGATTTCGACCTCGTGCTCCTCGCCGGCGCGCAGGCCGTAGAGGTAGTCGAGGGTGGGAAGCACGGACACGTCGCCGAACTTCTGCCGCGCCTCGAGGAAGTCCTTCGTCGGGCCCGGGAACAGCAGCTCGTTCAGCGTGGCCCGTGGCGCCGTGGCCAGGCCGGCGGACTGCTCCTCGGTCAGCACGGCAGCGGGTTCCTTCCAGGCGCGGCCCTCGAGTGCCTTGCTGCGGAACGGCTCCGGCCAGCCTCCGGGCGGGTCCCCGAGCTCGCCGTTGAGGAAGCCGACCACCGAGTCCGGGACGTCGAACCTGCCGGGGTTCTCCTCGAACTCCTTCGGGTCCGCACCCACCGCGACCAGGTGCAGGGCGAGGTCTCCGACCACCTTGGAGGACGGGGTCACCTTCACCACGTTGCCCAGGATCCGGTTGGCGGCGGCGTACATGTCCTCGATCTGCTCGAACTTCTCGCCCAGGCCCAGCGCGATCGCCTGCTGGCGCAGGTTGGACAGCTGGCCACCGGGGATCTCGTGGGTGTAGACGCGCCCGGTCGGGGAGGGCAGGCCGGACTCGAACGGCGCGTAGACACGACGGGTCGCCTCCCAGTAGGGCTCCATCGCACAGACCGCCTGCAGGTCCAGCCCGGTCTCCCGGTCGGAGTGGTCGGTGGCGGCGACGAGCGAGGACAGCGCGGGCTGGCTCGTCGTACCAGCCATGGGTGCGGAGCACGCGTCCACCGCGTCGACGCCGGCCTCGACCGCGGCGACCAGGGTCGCCAGCTGGCCACCGGGGGTGTCGTGGGTGTGCAGGTGGACCGGCAGCTCGAACCTGTCCCGCAGCGCGGTCACGAGGTTGCGCGCGGCCGGCGCACGCAACAGACCGGCCATGTCCTTGATGGCCAGCACGTGTGCGCCGGCGTCGACGATCCGCTCGGCCAGGCCGAGGTAGTAGTCGAGCGTGTAGAGCGTCTCGCCGGGGTCAGAAAGGTCGCCGGTGTAGCACAGCGCCACCTCGGCGACCGTGGTGCCGGTCTCGAGGACCGCATCGATGGCCGGGCGCATCTGCTCGACGTCGTTGAGTGCGTCGAAGATCCGGAAGACGTCGATTCCGGCCCCGGCCGCCTCCTGCACGAAGGCGCGCGCCACCTCGGCCGGGTAGGGCGTGTAGCCGACCGTGTTGCGGCCCCGCAGGAGCATCTGGAGGCAGATGTTCGGCACCGCCTGGCGCAACGCGACCAGCCGTTCCCACGGGTCCTCGCCGAGGAACCGCAGCGCCACGTCGTACGTCGCGCCGCCCCAGGCCTCCAGGCTCCACAGCTGCGGGGTGAGCCGGGCGACGTGGCCGGAGACTGCGACCAGGTCTCGGGTCCGGACCCGGGTGGCCAGCAGTGACTGGTGGGCGTCGCGGAACGTGGTCTCGGTGACCCCGACGCTGGTCTGCTCGCGCAGCTGTCGGGCGAACGACTCGGGTCCGAGCGCGAGCAACTGCTGCCGGGTGCCGTCCGGCGCCGGTACGTCGAGCTCGAGGGCGGGAAGCTTGCTCGCCGGGTCGACCGAGACGTGAGCCTCGCCGTGCGGCTGGTTGACGGTGACGTCGGCCAGGAAGTTCAGCAACCGGGTGCCGCGGTCCGCGCTGGCCCGGGCGTTGAGCAGCTGGGGGTGGTCCTCGATGAACGAGGTGTTCAGCCTTCCTGCGACGAAATCGGGCTCACACAGCAGCGCCTCGAGGAAGGCGACGTTGGTCGACACCCCCCGGATCCGGAACTCCGCGAGCGCCCGGCGGGCCTTCTGCACCGCCTTCTCGAAGGTGACCCCGCGACAGGTGAGCTTGGCGAGCATCGAGTCGAAGTGCGCGCTGATCTCGGCGCCGGTGTAGGTCGTACCACCGTCGATGCGGACCCCGGCGCCGCCGGGGGAGCGGTACGTCGTGATCTTGCCGGTGTCCGGCCGGAAC
>JBBSVL010000130.1:0-7490 GCA_038233595.1 Propionibacteriales bacterium
GTGGACGGGCAGGAGATCGAGGATGCCCGCTGGTTCACCCGCGCCGAGATGAGGGCCGAGGCGGAGGCAGGGACCCTGGTCCTGCCCGGCGGCATCTCGATCAGCCGGTCACTCGTGGAGTGGTGGTACGGCGAGCCACTGCCCGGCAGCTGGTAGCGCCCACCAGGTGTCCATCCGTGGCACCACCACTGCGTCGATGCCGTCCGCGGCGACCCGGGAGGCGCGGAACAGCGTCGCGGCGATCCCGGCCGCGCCCTGCATCCAGCCGACCCCCGCCGGGAGCAGGGGCTCGGGGACGCGGTGCTCGAGGAACCGCCAGTGCGCCTGCTCGCCGTCGACGACCGCGCGTGCGACGAGGGCGTCCGCGAGCCGCAGACCGAAGGCCAGGGCGTCCGATTCACCGGTCCGCTGGCCGTGGTCCAGGAATACCTCGGCCGCGCCCGCCGTGCCGCAGCAGCGCCCGTCGTTGTCCCAGAAGCCGGGACGGAGCCGCTCGGGGATCCCCGAGGTCCGCACGCTGTGCAGACAGCGCCGCTCCCAGTCGAGGGGCGGTGCGCCAGTGACCTCCGCGACGCCCGCGTGCTCGAGCGCCGCGAACAGCAGGGACGTGCCGGTCGGACCGTGGCACCAGGTGTACGTCGCCTCCTCCTCGCCGGGCCGGCTCGGGATCGTCCTCGGCACCAGGAAGCCACCGGCGGATGTGTCAGCCAGTGTGACCAGGTGCGCGGCGCCGCTGGCCGCCGACGCCGTCAGGTCGGGCCGACCGAGCACGAATCCGGCCACCGCGAGGGAGGCAGCCATCCCCGCCAGCCCGTGTGACCAGTTCGGCATCGTGCGCAGCCCGGTCTCGAGGGCGTGCCGCTCCGGGATCCAGCGCCAGTTGGTGCCGGTCGACACAGGTTCCGCCTCGGCCAGCAGGATGTCGACCGCGTGAGCGGCGACAGCGTCGGCTCCGGTAACGCCGGCTCGGTGCGCGAACAGTGCGCCCAGCAGCACCCCCGCCGTGCCGAGCGTCGCGTCGTGGACCCGGGCGTCGGGGGAGTAGCGCGGGCCTCCGATCGTGTCCTGCGGCCAGCCGTCCGGCGTGACCAGCGCGAGCAGCCGGGCGAGTGGAGCTCCCACGTTGTCGGCACCGAGGGCCAGCAGCGCCCCGACCGTGCTCGTCAGCCCGTCGAAGAGCGTCACGTCGGTCTCCTCGGCGACCTGCTCGCGGAGCCGAACGACGATCCCCACCGCCAGCGCGTGCTCCGACCCGGTCCAGGGCCGGGTCGACCGGACCTCGGCCAGCAGGTGTGCGACGCCGCCGATCCCGCTGTGCAACCCGTCGCGGTCCGCGGCCGGCGCGGTCGAGGTGAGGTCGAGCGGGATCCACGGCCCGTCGTCCCAGCGCACCTGGTCCAGCACCCAGGCCAGCCCGGCCTCGGCCACCGAGCGGTAGGTCGGCGCATCGCCCGACATCACATTTCCCGGAGCTGCCCAGCCCGGGCGATGACGTGCGGGGGCACCTCAGACACGTCGACGTCGGCCCCGGTCACGACCTCGCCGGACACCACCCGCAGCGGGATCACCCCGGCCCACACGCCGCCGGCCTCGATGTCCTCAGGCTCGTCCTCGGGGTCGCCCGACCGGGTCTTGACCGACGCCTCGTGCAGTGGCAGCGCCAGCACTACCGTCGCGGCGAGCTCCTTGCGGGTGGGCCGGCGCAGGGTGCCCGACCGTCCGGGGGTGACTTGGTCGACGACCAGATCCAGGGCGTGCGCGCGCTCGGCGTCGTCGGTGACGACGCGCGGCCGGCCGATGATCACGGCCGAGCGGTAGTTCATCGAGTGGTTGAACCCGGAGCGCGCGAGCACGATGCCGTCCAGCACGGTCACGGTGACGCTGACGTCCTGTTCGGGGGCCTGCACCAGGCTGCGGGAAGCCACCGAGCCGTGGACGTAGAGCGTGCCACCTTCGTCGGGGCCGGTTGGATCGACTCCGAACACCGTGGGCAGAGCCATCGGCACGCCGTCGACAACCACAGCGAGATGGCAGATCAGCGAGGCATCCAGCACGTCGTACAGCGCGGCGGGGTCTGACTGGGCACGCTCGCTCTCACGGCGAGGCGTGCTGCGGACGGTGGGCGAGAGCCGCCGAGGTGTCGGGAGGGTCACCGGGACATCGTGGCAGCCCAGGGCTCAGAGCGCGGCGAGCTTGTCCTTGATCTGGGCGAGCGACGGGTTGGTCTGAGCGGTGCCATCGAGGTAGACCAGCGTCGGCACCGTCTGGTTGCCGTTGTTGGCGGCCATCACGAGGTCGGCCGCCCCGGGCCGCTGCTCGATGTCGACCTCGTCGAACTCGATGCCCTCACGACTCAGCTGGCCCTTGAGCCGGTGACAGTAGCCGCACCACGGGGTGCTGTACATCGTGAACCTGGGGCTGCCCTGTGCCGTCTCCGTGGCCGTCATGCCAGTGTGTCCATCCTCGCGTCTAGGGTTGCTCTCACCCCGTCAACACCCGCCGCGAGGAGACCATTCCGGATGTCCGCCGACGACCTCCTGGCTGCGCTCGACCCCGAGCAGCGGGCGGTGGCGGAGGCCCTGCGTGGCCCGGTCCGGGTGCTCGCCGGCGCGGGGACGGGCAAGACCCGGGCGATCACGCACCGAATCGCGTACGGCGTCGCCACCGGCGTCTACAACCCGATGGAGGTCCTCGCAGTCACGTTCACCACCCGCGCCGCGGGTGAGATGCGTGGCCGTCTGCGCGCCCTGGGTGCGGCGGGCGTGCAGGCGCGCACCTTCCACTCGGCGGCGCTGCGTCAGGTCCGGTACTTCTGGCCCCGGGTCTACGGCGGCGAGCCCCCCCAGCTGATCGAGTCCAAGCTCGGCATCGTGGCCGCGGCGGTCCGCCGCAACCGGGTGCAGGCTGACCAGTCGGTGCTGCGTGACGTGGCCTCCGAGATCGAGTGGTCCAAGGTCAGCAACGTCCGTCCCGACGACTACGAGCGCGTCGCGCCAGGTCGGGGACGCGAGGTGTCCGGGCTCGACCCCGCCACCGTCGCCCGCCTGTTCGGCACCTATGAAGAGCTCAAGCGGGAGCAGGGGCGGATGGACATGGAGGACGTCTTGCTCTGCGGTGCCGCGATCCTCGCCGAGGACGAACGGGTCGCCGCCGAGGTACGCCGGCAGTACAAGTGGTTCGTCGTCGACGAGTTCCAGGACGTCTCACCGATCCAGGCCACCCTGCTCGACCTGTGGCTGGGCGGGCGCAACGAGATCTGCGTGGTGGGCGACCCGGCCCAGACGATCTACTCGTTCGCCGGTGCCCGGGCGTCGTACCTCAGGGACTTCCCGCGCAAGTTCGAGCACACCACCTCGGTGGAGCTGGTGCGCAACTACCGCTCCAGCCCCCAGGTGATCGAGGTGGCCAACCGACTGCTGTCGGGCACCTCGTCCGCCGGCGTGCAGCTCCGGGCGCAGCACGAGTCCGGGCCTGCGGTGACCTGGCGCGAGGAGAGCGACGAGGTGGCGGAGGCCACGGCGGTCGCACGTGAGGCGGCGCGGCTGCGCGCAGCGGGCACCCCGCTTCGTGAGATGGCCGTGCTGTTCCGGATCAACGCCCAGTCGGAAGCATTCGAGGACGCCCTCGCTGCGGCGCAGGTGCCCTACGTGGTCCGTGGCGCGGCGCGATTCTTCGACCGGCAGGAGGTGCGCCAGGCGACGGCACTGATCCGTGGTGCGGTCAGGTCCGGCGAGTCCGACGCAGACAGTGTTCCGGACCAGGTGCGCGCCATCTTGTCGGGTCTGGGCTGGTCGGAGCAGGCGCCGGCGGGCCGTGGCCAGGCGCGTGACCGGTGGGAGTCGCTGCAGGCGTTGGTCTCCCAGGCCGAGGAGTTCGCGGTGCAGCTGGAAGGCCAGAGAGCGGGCCCGGACCTCACCGGATTCGTCGCCGAGCTCGACCGCCGCGCCCACGAGCAGCACGCCCCGGTCGCCGAGGGAGTCACGCTGGCCACCCTGCACTCGGCCAAGGGTCTGGAGTGGGACGCCGTGTTCCTGTGCGGCGTCCAGGAGGGATCGCTGCCGTTCAGCTATGCCGTGACGCCCGCGGAGATCGAGGAGGAACGCCGACTGCTCTACGTCGGGGTGACCCGGGCGCGCCGGCACCTGCACGTGTCCTGGTCGTTGGCCCGCAACCCCGGTGGGCAGGCCCGCCGCAAGCCGTCCCGTTTCCTGGTGCCGCTGCTGCCCACGGGTGCCTCACCGGCGAGCGACCACTCGACAAGCGGTTCAGCCAAGCGCAAGGCTCGGAAGAAGCCCGCCGTCTGCAAGGTCTGCCGGTCGGTGCTGGCCTCCGCGCGGGAGCGCAACCGTGGCTACTGCGACGACTGCCCGGTGCCCTACGACGAGGAGCTGTTCGGCTCGCTGCGCGCCTGGCGCAAGCAACGCGCCGACGCCGACGCCGTGCCGGCGTACGTCGTGTTCTCCGACGCCACGCTGGAGGCGCTGGCCGAGGTGCATCCGACCAGCCGCCAGGCGTTGCTACGGATCAACGGCATCGGGGCCGCGAAGGTCGACAAGTACGCCGACGAGGTGCTCGAGATCCTCGGCTGAGCTCGATGTTTCGAGACTCGGCAAAGGACTCGCGTTAAATCGTTTGGCAGGTCCTGCTGGAAGCAGATACCTTGAGTCCACCCCGTCAACGAGGGTCACCGCACAGCGCAGCACGGTCCTGGCAAGACCGGCGCACGAGAGCAGGTAGGAGGTGCAGCACCGATGAACGACAACGACTTCAGCAACGCAGGCGTCACCACGACGCAGACCGGCATTGCTTCGGCCATCGCCTTTGGCATGCGCGCCTTCGGTGCCTACGCCCCGGCCGCGACCGAGCTCCCGTGCTCCTTCGCCGGCTCTGCGATGGGTGGAACCACGCCCGTGCGCCACGCCGATCGCGCCAAGAAGCACAACCAGGGGACCCTTGCCTGGAGTCCGCCGACGTAGATGAGAACCTCATCACGACGGCACCTCACAGGCCGCGGAACCCGACCGGGATCCGCGGCCTTTCTGTTTCTTGTGGAACGGAGCCTGCGGGTCGCATCGGTGAACCGATGAGAACCAGCCAGCGACCAGGTCACGAGAGGAGGTGAGAAAGAGATGACTATCGACGTGACGGTGCCTCAAGGGCCACAGCGGGGGGCGCTTCCCTGCCGGCAGGGGGACTCGGAGCTGTTCTTCGCCGAGTCTCCCGCGGACCTGGAGCTCGCCAAGTCCCTGTGCAGCGGCTGCCCGGTGCGGGCGGAGTGCCTCGCCGGCGCTCTCGAACGGCGTGAGCCGTGGGGGGTGTGGGGCGGTGAGCTCTTCTGGCAAGGCGTGGTGATTCCCCGCAAGCGACCCCGTGGCCGGCCCCGCAAGAACGCGGTCGCCGCCTAGGCGGCCCCGAACCGGACCGACACTCACGAAGGACGACGGAACCACACATGACCACGATTCGATCGGAGCAAGCAGATGAACCTCATCCATGAGGACCTTGCCCGCGCCCATAGCCGGTGGCGCGGGCGGACCACGCCGAGCGGGCGTGTCGCCCGCGGCCAGGAGCGGGCGCTGGCCGCCCGGCTCGAGCTCGCCCGGCTGCTGTACGGCGGCCATGCCCGCTGACCCGAAGGCGCAGCAGGTGTCACCACCACTCGCTGTCGAGCTTGGACTCCATCGCCCGTAGGTGCTCGCGGGAACAGCGGTCGCAGAAGTACTTGATGCGGCCGAGCTCGGTCGCCGAGGTCCAGGTCAGCGGCGGGTCCTCGGCGTCGCTGACCGCGCCGCAGAAGGCACAGGTGACCATTGGGACACGGTAACCGCCGACGGCTGACCGGACCCGGCTACTCGCCGGCGAACCCGGGCAGCGAGTCCATCAGGATCGCTTGGAACGGCGCCTCGGCCTCGAGCTGGCACAGCACGCCGATGCCGCCCAGCCAGGTGCGGTGGATCAGCATGTACGACGGGGGCAGGTTGAGTTTCAAAGCGAGTGTGTAGCCAGGTTCGCGCGGGTCGTTGACACGCTGGAACTGGCTGCGCATCCAGGCCCGGGAGAACTGGAACCGCTCCACCCGGGCGGGCTCGACGAAGGGGGCGAGGTAGTCGTGCAACTGCTCGGGGTCGATGGTCACGTTGTGGCGTACGAACCCCTCGTTGCGCAGACCGGCGAGCAGCTGGTCCGGATCGTGGAGACCGGCGATCCGGATCAGTGAGCCCATCGCCCGCGGCAGCTCGCCCCCGTCCAGCCGGGCGACGGCACCGAAGTCGAGGACCCCGAGCCGGCCCGGACCACCGTCAGCGGCGGGGATCACCCGGTAGTTGCCGGGGTGCGGGTCCGCGTGCAGCATCCCGGTGCGGCGCGGACCTTCGAACAAGAAGCGCACGAAGAGCTCGCCGTAGTGGTTGCGTTCCGGCACGGTGCCTTGCCGGATCACCGCAGCCAACGAGCTGACGCTGTCCAGCCACTCGGTCACCAGCACCCGTCGCCCCTGGCTGACCACATCCGGTACGACGATGGAGGGGTGGTCGGCGAACGCGGCTGCGAAGGTCCGCTGAGCGTCCGCCTCGAGCTCGTAGTCGAGCTCGTCCTTGGCACGCTCCTGCAGCTCCACGATCAGGGGCTTCACGTCGATGCCAGGCAGCATCGTGCCGATCGTGCGGGCCAGGCGCGAGATCTGCCGCAGGTCGGACATCAGCGCCTCGCCGGCGCCCGGGTACTGCACCTTGACCGCGACCTCGCGCCCGTCGAACCAGCGGCCCTTGTGCACCTGGCCGATCGACGCCGCGGCTGCCGGCATCGGGTCGAGCTCGACCAGCTGCTCGCGCCAGTCCGGGCCGAGGTCGTCGGTCAGGATGTCTCGCACGGTCTGGGTCGGCATCGGCGGTGCGGAGTCCTGGAGCTGGGTGAGCTTCTCGCGGTAGGGCGCGATGACGTCGTCGGGCAGCGCCGACTCGAAGATCGACATCTGCTGGCCGAACTTCATCGCGCCGCCCTTGAGCTCACCGAGGGTGCGGAAGACCTGTTCGGCGGTGCGCTGCTGGATGTCGGCCAGCACCGCCTCCGCCGGAGCGCCACCCAGGCGACGGCCGAACCCGACCGCGCTTCGTCCGGCGTAGCCCAGCGGCAGGGCCGCCAATCGGGCGGACCGGGCGATCGCCTTGCGAGGCAGGCTTCTTTCGCTCTCAGTCACGGGACCAGTCTCCCTCAGATACCAACCCTCAGGACGCCCAGACATGCCCCGCGTTCCACGAACAGCCACAGTCGTGGTGCCGCAGCCAGGTCACCGACTCCGTCTCGACCAGCTGCGGCGGCATCCGCAGCGTTGCCGACCAGGTGGCCGGCACGACTCCCTCGACGTGGCAGGCGAGGTCGCGGACCGCCCAGGCCAGGGCGAGCCGGGTCAGCACCGGGTCGACCGGCTCGGGTACGCCGTCGGACCGGGGTCGTGCGGTCTGGGCCGCCTGCTGGGCGACCAGGAGCGGCCA
>JBBSVL010000131.1:0-7488 GCA_038233595.1 Propionibacteriales bacterium
CGGAGGGTTGTTGGTTCGAGTCCAACCGGGGGAGCACCCAGAACCCGCCTGACCTGTGTGAACAGGTCAGGCGGGTTCGCTCGATTTCGGCCTCGACCCCTGCTACCGCCACTTTTGCGGCTCCGAAGCGTGCCTAGAGGCGCACAAGAGCGACCACTAGCGAGGCGGTTACGGCGATCTGGGTGGTGGGCTCGGCCCGTGGCCGGATCGCGCGTTTCGCCAGGTCATCGCACATGTTGACCCGGATCGGGTGATCGACCCGGCCGCTCCGGTCCGTCGACGCGAGGTCCTTGGGGGGCTGATCCGCGAGTACCAGCGAGCCGAATGATCATGCGAACGGCCCTGCCGCCTCCCTGGGGTATTGGCACGGGGCAAGGCTCGACCCTACCCAGATGGTTCGGGTTCGGTCCCCGGCTGCTGCAGGATTACGTCAGAGTGTCGCCTGCTGCCTGTTCCCGCCCGAGAGAGGCGATGGCGGTTCTGCTCACCGCAGGAGGCATCAAGTGCTGAGTGCCGGTCCAGTGCCGGTCTGGATCCTGAGAGCGCGCGGACTGTAGGAAGGCAGTGCGAGCCTGGCTGGGTCGCATGTGAGCTCCCTCGGCTCATCCGCTCGCGGCGTCTCCGGGCGCGACCAGACCACACTCGAAGGCCATGACGGTCAGTTGGACACGGTCCCGCAGGCCGAGCTTGGCCAGCAGGCGGGAAACGTAGGTCTTCACTGTTGCCTCGCTGAGGAAAAGCTCGCCGGCGATCTCACCATTGGAGCGGCCCTGGGCTACTAGCCGCAGCACGTCGACTTCGCGGTCGGTGGCCGCGGTCAGCCG
The DNA here is from genome assembly GCA_038233595.1 of Propionibacteriales bacterium. GTDB lineage: Bacteria > Actinomycetota > Actinomycetes > Propionibacteriales > Nocardioidaceae > Marmoricola. Next base: position 825 of record JBBSVL010000131.1, read on the forward strand.
GTCCGGCTTGGTGCCCGGGAGCGGGCGCGCGACGTACCGGGCGAGCAGGCGCCGCGTGGGGGCCGGGGCGAGCAGCGCGTCCCCGCGGGCGACCACGGACACGGCGTGGACCAGGTCCATCGGAGAGATGTCCTTGAGCAGGAAGCCGCTGGCGCCGGCTCGGACCGCCTCGTACACGTACTCGTCGAGGTCGAACGTCGTCAGTACCACGACTCGGGTTTCCGGCCGCGTCGCGATTATTCGGCGAGTCGCCTCAATGCCGTCCATGCGGGGCATCCGGACGTCCATGAGGATCACGTCCGGTTCGAGCTCGGCGGCCAGGCGTACGGCGTCGGCCCCGTCGCCTGCCTCGCCAACCACGGCGAGGCCGCCACGCTCGAGGATCATCCGGAATCCGGCGCGGACCAGCTCCTGGTCGTCGACGACCAGCACCCGGAGCGTCATGGCACCACCGGCAGGGTGGCGCGCACGGCGAAGCCGCCGCCCGGGTGCGGACCGGCGACGAGCTCGCCGCCGTAGAGCCCGGCACGCTCTCGCATTCCGATCAGGCCGTGTCCCGACGCGACGGGGTCCGGCTCGCCGCCGCAGCCGTCGTCAAGGACCTGGATGCACACATCCTCGAGCCGGTACTGCACCGAGACCTCACAACTCCTGGCACCCGCGTGTCGGCGTACGTTCGTGAGTGCTTCCTGCACGATGCGGTAGAGCGCCAGCTCCAGCCCCGCCGGGAGCGGCCGGGCCTCCCCGGTCACCGTGAGGCTGGTCTCGGTGCCCTCGGCGGTAGTGCGCTCGACCAGCACCGGCAGCGCCTCGAGGCGGGGCTGCGGGAGCAACGGGGCGTCGTCGGTCACCCGGAGCATCGCCACGACCCGGCGCATCTCGACCAGGGCGTCGCTTCCCGTCGCGCGGATACTCATCAGCGCCTTCCTGACGTACTCGCTGTCGTCGGCGCCCGTCTCGGCCGCACCGGCCTGCACCACCATCGAGCTCACGGAGTGCGCCACGATGTCGTGCAACTCGCGGGCGATCCGGGCGCGCTCGTCGAGGACGGCTTGCATCGCCTGCTGGGCCGCACCCACCTCCGCGTCGACCGCCCGGCGCATCGACGTGTGCGTCCGCCGCTCGAAGGTGCGAAGCCCGAAGCCTGCGCTCCACACCAGGATCGTCACCGTCCAATGGAAGCCGATCTCCCCCGGGTCCTGCATCAGCGGCACGAACACGTCAACGGCCAGCAGGGAGCCGGCGGCCACCAGTGCGCCGTACAACGGTGTCCGTCCGTTCCCGAAGCGCGCCACCATGTAGACGCTGATCTCCAGCGGGACCATCTGCCCGTAGAAGAGCACATACGTCGACGCCACCAGGCCGATCACTCCCCACACGAGCGGGAAGCCCAAAGCCGCCAGCAATGGGGCCCGCCGGCACCACAGCAGCATCGCTGCAGCGAGAAGCACCCCGATCGTCGCAGAGGTGTCGGAGCCCGAGCCCTGGCGCGAGCTGAACGGCACCCAGACTTCGCCGAGGCCGAGCACCGAGACCGCGCCCGCGAGCAGGAGCTCCACCCGGAGGGGCGGTCTCACGAGATCACGAGCTGCGAGCACATCCGAACCCTAGATCGCCGTACGGCGATCCGGCAGTCATCTGGAGATGACACCTGTGACGACATCCGGCCGATGTGTCGGCACGCCGCGTGGCGGTGACATAGAACCCGAGCCCGGAACGGCTGGGCACGACCGTATGGAGGACCAAGATGCTCCCCGACACCCCTTCCCGACGCCTTGCAGCACGAGCCGCGCTCGTGATCAGCCCCGTGATCGCGGGCGTGTCCGTGATCCTGCAGCCCGATCTCAGCGGATCGACCAGCGAACGGCTCGCCGCCATGGGGCACGCGCCCGCGGCCGTGTCCGCGGTGGCGTTCCTCCTCAGCCAGCTACCGCTGCTGATCGGCATCCTCGCGATCGGCAGGTTGCTGCTGCCGCGCGCTCCGCGGCTCTCTGCCTGGGGAACCGCACTCGGGGTCCTCGGCTGCTTCGGCCACACCGTCTTCGGTGGCACCTCATTGCTCTACCTGATGATGGCGCGCGATGAGAGCCACCGCGCCGTCCAGACCGACCTGTTCGACCACATCCAGAACTCGCCGGTGATGCTGTTCTCCCTCATCGGGTTGGCCGGCACCGTCGTCGGGCTGCTGCTGCTCGGCATTGGTCTGTTCCGCACCCGCACCGGGCCGGTTTGGGTCGGCCCCGCCATCTGGGCCTTCCTGGTGGTCGAGTTCGTCGGCACCGCGATGAGCAGCTACGCGTCGTACCTCTCGGTGCTGTTGCTCGGCGCCGCGTTCGTCGCGATCGCTGCGCTCCTCGGCGCCACCGACGAGGACGAGATAGTACGCGAGCCGGTGCCGGTGGATCTCCGCTAGCCGGTACGTCGGTGGCCACACGACGACGACCCGGAAGGAGGCGATCGTTGTGTGGGCCATCGACCTCGCCGACTCGCCCACCCCCACCCTCGGCGTGGAGTGGGAGTTCGCTCCATCGACGCGTCAGCGACGTTGAAGGAGCCGCGCACACCAGCATGCGGAACACGATGCGCTGCACCCGCACCGGCGGCCCCCGGGAGATACATGTCGTGAGCGAGACTTGGGCGGCCGACATCACGAGAGACGGCTTGCCGTTCACGTTGGTTCGACCTTCGCGTGCATCGGAAGAATTCGTCGAAGAACTGCTCGATGCCCGTACCGTCAGGAAGAGTGACCCGGACACGCGAGCCCCCTGACCGCCGCCAGGGGGGGTCGAGGTCTTGGTGAACACCGACTTGAGATGATCCGGCGCGCTCATCGACATCGACATCGACATCGACATCGACATCGGTGCGGGTGACGTATCCAGCGGCGAGGTGTCGGAGTACCAGTGGGCTTCAGTTCTTTGGTCCGATTCGCCCAGCCGGCGATCAGGACAAGGCAGACGCCGCCGGTGAAGACGCTCCTGTCCCCGTGCAGTCCCCTGGTTTGGCCGGGGAGAACATCTCAAGCTGAGCGGACTTGAGGCGGGCCATGTAACTGGTCTTCGAAGTTCCGGTCGTGTGCGTCACGGTTGAGATATTGGCGTGACCAGTCCGGCGTTGTAGGCGGCGATGACCGCTTGGGCGCGGTCGCGGACCTGGAGCTTGGTGAAGATGCGGCTGATGTGGGTTTTCACGGTGGCGGGGCTGAGGAACAGCGCTGCAGCGATCTCGGTGTTGGTCAGGCCGCGCGCGATCATTACGAGGACTTCTCTCTCGCGGTCGGTCAGTGCGGCGATGGTGGGTGGTCGCACGGTGACGGCTGGGCGTTGGGAGACGAAGCGTTCGACGAGGCGTTTGGTGACAGAGGGTGCCAGGAGCGCGTCGCCGGCGTGGACGGTGCGGATGGCGTCGGCGAGTGTGGTGGCTTTGACGTCCTTCAAGAGGAATCCGCTGGCACCGGCGGTCAGCGCTTCGTAGACGTATTCGTCGAGGTCGAAGGTGGTCAGGATGATGACCCGGGTATCGGTGTGACTGCTGAGTATCTGTCGGGTCGCGGCGATGCCATCGAGGACTGGCATGCGGATGTCCATGAGGACGATGTCGGGTTCCGTCTGCGTGGTCAGTCGCACCGCGGAGGATCCATCGGCCGCTTCGCCCACCACCGTGAGGTCGGGTTCGCCAGCGAGGATCAGACGGAAGCCGGTGCGGACCAGGTCCTGGTCGTCCGCGATCAGGACCCGGATCACGAGGCTTCTTCTACGAAGGTGGGATGATCGCGGGTTGGAATGAGGGCGTGAACTCGAAACCCGTTCCCGTCGTGTCCGGCGGCGACCAACCGTCCTCCGGCCAGGTTGAGCCGTTCCCGCATGCCGATCAGCCCTCGCCCGGAGCCGAGGCCGCTGACCGAGCGAGTGGCCGGCTCTCCGTTGTCATGTGCGAGGAGTTCGAGGGTGTCCCCGCGCCGGCGGACGCGGAGGTGCGCGGTCGCACCGGGGGCGTGACGCATGGTGTTGGTGAGCGCTTCCTGGATGACCCGGTAGGCAGCTAGGTCCGCCATGGGTGACAGCGGTTCCAGCGTCGGGTCGATGTCGAAGTCGGTCTCGACGCTCAGCCCGGCGGTTCGGAACCGGTTGAGGAGCTCGTCGAGCTGGCGCAGTGAGGCCATCGGGACCACGGCGGCCGGTTCGTCCTCGGCGGACAGCAACGTGAGTAGCTGCCGTAGTTCGGACATGGCGCTGCGCGCGTTGGTCTCGATCGCCGCCAGGGAGTCGCCGACGACGACGAGGTCGTTCGGGATCGCGCGGGCACCGACCTGGGCTTGGATGATGATCACGGAGACAGCGTGGCTGACGATGTCGTGCAGTTCTCGGGCGATGTTGGCACGTTCGGCGGCGGTCGCCGCCTCGATGTGACGGGCGTGTCGTTCCTCGGCAGAAGAGGCATCGGACTCCAGGGAGCCGATGCGATGCTGACGCACCCAGACGGCGCGCCCGATGATCACACTGATCGCGACCAGGCCGTAGGTCCAGGTCAGGTCAGCCAGGCCTTTTGCGGAAGGGTTGTTGACGCCGTGCGCGGCGGAGGCGATCAACCCGGCGGTGACCACGGCGACCAGGTGGCGGCTGTAGGCGGCACCTGAGAAGGTCGCCGCAATCAGCACGATGAATGTCGCTGCTGCCTCGGAGCCTCCAAGGATCAATGTCGAGGCAGTCATCACTGTGAGTGTCACCAGCATCGCGGGCAGCGGTCGGCTCCGGCGCCACGCGAAGGGAGCCGACAGCGCCACGATCAGGATGGCGTTGAGCCAGACTGGTCCGGGCCATACGGGCTTGCCGTTGTACAGCTCGTGCCCGAACAGCTCGAGCTGACCGAGAGCGCACAACGAGACCGCGAGCGCGACATCGCGCCACTTGGCGGCACGCTGTGACCACGTCGTCAGAGTGCTCATCGCGCCACTCTAGAGCGCCTCGTGATCTGTGGCGTCGGACCGTGGGCTGATGTTTTGAGCGGGTGTCAGCCCCCAGTTGTAGGGCCGGTTCGGCCCTGGCTACGACGCGGTTTCCGCGCTGATTTCCTAGCGTCGAAGGCGTCCACATCACTGCGCCGTTAGGGGCTGACCGTCATGACCGCATCGCCTTCTACTCTGACCCGCGAGTCCACCATGGATCGTACTGCGCCGATGGCCGCGTTCGTTGCTGCCGCTGGGTTCGCTGCCGAGGGGGTCATCTCGCTGGTCCATCACACCGGTGATGACCACTGGGGGCCGTTGAGCCAGGTCCTGAACGGTGCCTATGCCCTCGCTGCCCTCGCGTTGATCTTCGTTCTCCCGACTGTTGGGCGCTGGATGCAGGTCAACCGGATCGGTCGCGGTGCCGTCATAGCGGCCCAGATCGGCTACGCGGGCATGGTCGTCGAATCGATCGTGAGCGCCGTCCACGACGGCAACACCCTTGGTGGACTCTTCTTCGGGGGGTTGCTGCTCTCGCTGGTCGGGCTACTGATCCTGGGGGTCTCGGGGGTGATCGCCGGCTACCGGCGCTGGGGGGCACTACTGCCGTTCTTGGGCATGTTCGTAGGGATCGCGGGCGGCGACCACGGCGGATCCATCATCACCGCGGCGGTCTGGATCGTGCTCGGTGTCGCCTTGCTCCGCATCGAACCCTGATCGGTTCACCTCCTCACGGTGGACTGACTCCCCCACACTCTCGATGGGGATGTCAGGCGCCGCCCGACCCCCCTCGTGCATCCTCACTAGGAGATCACGCTCTCGACCCGCCTGGGTAGGAGTCAAAGGGGTGCATGGCCAGGGTGCGCCGAGCAGGGTTTGCTTCGATTTCCTGGCCTGGCGCGCCGGATATCTCGCCGGCTTGCCTTCAGCCCTCGGCCCGATTCGCCCAGCCGGCGATCAGGAGAAGGCAGACGCCGACGGTGAAAGGCCCCACTCCCCGTGTAGTCCCTTGTTGGCCGGTGAGAACACCTGGTGACCCATGGTGTCCATGAACTGGGCGAGGACGCCGATGACGAGGAGCGCTCGATCGTGATCCGCGCGGCGCGCGCCGCCGAGATCGAGCGGGTGGAACGCGAGGTGGACGATGCCCTGGCCGGCCGATTGCGCGGTCATTGGCGGCGTTGCGACAGCATCCTCACGGGCGGTGAGTCGTCCGGAGGAGGTGCCGGCCGCGTTGGCTTCCATCGAGTCGGGCGCGCGGGCGGCACTCGAGATACTTCGAGCGGTCCTGGGCGTGCTCCAGCCGCCCGAGCCGGCGACCTCAGAGCCAGCGGCGACCGCTCTCGCACGTCCGCGTCCCGAGAGATGATTGTGCTGGCCGTGGCCGTGTCGAAGTCGGCGCCGGGTCCTGGTGGATCAGGTCGACGTGCTCCTCGTACTGGCGGTCGTCCCGCTCGTGATCGAGACCTCCCTGCCTGGTCACGACGGGGCAGTGTGGCTCAACGTCATGCTCGCGCTCGCCTGCCTCCAGTACGCCTATCTCATACGGAGGAGGTGGTCATCTGGTCCGCCGTCGCCAGTTCCGCCTTGTTCTCCGAGGACCACAGCACTTTCGCGAACCACCCGAGCGCCACGAGCAGCATCAGGTGCGAGACCGGCACCGGGTGGCTGGGGACCACGAAGTCCACGATCTGAAAGACAGCCAGCAGCACGCACGCC
>JBBSVL010000132.1:0-7470 GCA_038233595.1 Propionibacteriales bacterium
CTGGGTCTTGGAGATCTTCTTGGACTCCAGGCGGTCGCGCTCGAGCATGTTCTTGAAGTCCATGTTGCCGCCGACGTTGAGCTGGTAGGTGCGGTCGAGCACCACACCTCGGTCCTCGAACAGCTTCGCCAGCACCCGGTGGGTGATCGTGGCGCCGACCTGGGACTTGATGTCGTCGCCGACGATCGGGATGCCGGCGTCCTCGAACTTCTTGGCCCACACCGGGTCGGAGGCGATGAACACCGGGAGCGCGTTGACGAAGGCGACGCCCGCGTCGATCGCGCACTGCGCGTAGAACTTGTCGGCTTCCTCGGAGCCCACCGGCAGGTAGGACACCAGGACGTCGGCCTTGACGTCCTTCAGTGCCTGGACCACGTCGACCGGCTCGGCGTCGGACTCCTCGATGGTCTGCAGGTAGTACTTGCCCAGGCCGTCCTTGGTCGGGCCGCGTTGCACCGTGATCCCCGTCGGCGGTACGTCGATGATCCGGATCGTGTTGTTCTCCGAGGCCTGGGTGGCGTCGGCGAGGTCGAAGCCCACCTTCTTGGCATCGACGTCGAACGCGGCGACGAACTCCACGTCGGCGACGTGGTACTCACCGAACGCGACGTGCATCAGCCCCGGGACCGACCCCGACGGATCTGCGTCCTTGTAGTACTCCACGCCCTGGATCAGGGAGGTGGCGCAGTTGCCCACGCCCACAATGGCTACGCGTACCGAACCCATGGGTTCTCCTTCGCTCCGTGTTCTGACTTCAACCGATATCTGGATTGGTGGCCGGGTGGCCGAGGGTGCTGGGATCTGGACCTTTGCGGTCGTGCGCCTGTCGCTCCGCGTCGATCACGCCGTTGAGCCAGGTGAGCTCACGCTCCACCGACTCGATGCTGTGCCGGTGCAGCTCGGCGGCGTACCGGTCCGCACGGTCGCTGGCCGGGCGGTGCGAGGCACGCACCCGCTCCAGCCGCTCCTGGAGCCGAGAGCGTCGACCCTCCAGGATCTGCAGCCGGACGTGGTGGTCGGTTCGGGAGAAGAACACGAACCGCACGTCGAAGCTGTCGTCCTCCCACGAAGCCGGTCCGGAATCGGTCATCTGGGCACCGAAGTGCTCCCGCCCGGTGGGCGTGATCTGGTAGGTGATCCGAGTGCGTCGTACGGCGGCGTTGGGCACCACCTCGTCGGTGATCCAGCCGGCGCGCAGCATCTTCTTCAGCGCCGGGTAGAGCGAGCCGTAGCTGAGCAGCCGGCTCCAGCCAAGCAACAGGTTCAGCCGCTTGCGCAGCTCGTAGCCGTGCAGGGGGGACTCGTGCAGCAGTCCGAGGACCGCCATCTCGAGCGAGTCTCCTCTGCGGGCCACGAGGCGCCTTCCGGTTCGTTGTCGACGGGTGTGTCACCGACGATGCAGCACTGAGTTCTATCGCGAAACTCTATCGCGTGCACCTATCGTAACGATACATCAGCACTGATGCCAAACCCGGGACCGAAGCCGGGTCCGAAGCCGGGGTGGGGCGGTTCCTTCCGCACTGCCCGTACTCTTCGTGCAAGCCGTGGTGCTGCCGCGGTCGCCACGAACCGACGTCCGTACGACCCATGGAGCAGACCTGCCGTGAGCAACCAGCGGAAGCCCCCGGGCCCGAAGCGCCCCGCCGGAGCGGGCGGCCGCGCCACGGGTGCCCGGCGGCCGAAGCCCAAGAAGCGCGGCTGGAGCTGGGGACGAGCCTTGCGGACTGTGCTGGTCAGCGGGCTGGTCCTGGTGATCATCGCCGCGCTGGCGTTCGTCTACCTCTACAAGACCACCACGATCCCTGACCCCAACGCAGCATTCCAGACCCAGACGACGCACGTCTACTACCAGGACGGCAAGACCGACCTGGGCAACTTCGTGCAGCAGAACCGCGACTCGGTCAGCCTCTCCGAGGTGCCCAAGCACGTGCAGGACGCGGTGATCGCCGCGGAGGACCGCACGTTCTACACCAACCAGGGCATCGACCCCAAGGGCATCCTGCGGGCGGTGTTCTCCAATGCCCAGGGCAACGCCACCCAGGGCGGGTCCACGATCACCCAGCAGTACGTCAAGATCCTGTACCTGACCTCCAACCAGACGCTCAAGCGCAAGGTCAAGGAGGCGTTCCTCTCGCTCAAGCTGCAGAAGCAGCAGAGCAAGAACATGATCCTGCAGGGCTACCTGAACACCATCTACTTCGGCCGCGGGGCCTACGGCATCCAGGCCGCGGCCCAGGCGTACTTCAAGACGGACGTCAAGAACCTGACCGTACGACAGGGCGCCGTGCTCGCGTCGGTGCTGAACTCGCCGGCGAACTTCGACCCGGCGAACGGTGCTACCGAAAGGCAGCGGCTGCTCGAGCGTTACCGCTACGTGCTGTCCGGGATGGCCAGCATGGGCAATCTCGACGCCGCCAAGGCCGACCGGCTGTCCCAGAAGCTGCCGAAGTTCCCGGTGATCAAGAAGGCGCAGAACTACGCCGGGCAGAACGGCTTCATGCTGGAGATGGTGCGCAACGAGCTGCACGCCAAGGGCTTCAGCGACGACACCATCGACGGCGGTGGTCTGAAGATCACCACCACGTTCTCCAAGTCGGCGATGGACGCCGTCAAGAAGGGCGTGCTGTCCAAGCGCCCGCCCGGCCTCAAGCAGCTGCACATCGGTGCGGCCTCGATCGACGTGGGGACCGGTGCCGTCCTTGGTGTCTTCGGCGGCCAGGACTACCTCAAGAGCTCGTTCAACTGGGCGTTGAAGGGGGGTCAGCCCGGCTCGTCGTTCAAGCCGTTCGCGCTGGCGGCCGGGCTCGAGTCAGGGTTCAGCTTGAAGTCCACCTTCCAGGGCAACTCGCCGTACACCTTCCCCGACGGCAGCACGGTGCAGAACGAAGGTCCGGGCACCGGCACCAACTACGGCGCCAAGGTCAGCCTGCTCACCGCGACCGAGCAGTCGATCAACACCGCCTACATCGACCTCACCGCGTCGATGAACAACGGCCCGAAGAAGATCCTCGCGACGGCCGCCAAGATGGGCATCCCGGTGAAGAAGACCGCACTGAAGCCGACGTCCGGCGTCGCTTTGGGCACCGAGCGGGTCGGCCTGATGGACATGGCCAACGGCTATGCCACGATCGCCGACGGCGGCCTCGAGCATCCGTGGTACGTCGTGTCGAAGGTGGTTCGCTCGTCCGACAACAAGGTGCTCTACAAGGCACGGCGGAACACCACCCGAGCGATCCCAGCCGACATCGCTGCCGACACCTCGTTCGCGTTGCAGGACGTCGTGAAGAACGGCACCGGCATGGCGGCGCTGGCGATCAACCGGCCTGCGGCAGGCAAGACCGGCACCGCCACCGCGACGAAGGCGAACTACGTGTCCAGCGCCTGGTTCATCGGCTACACCCCGCAGATCGTGACCGCGGTGATGTATGTCCGCGGTGATGGCAACGACCGGCTCGACGGCTACCTGCCGTCCTACTTCGGCGCCGACTTCCCCGCCCGCACCTGGGCGGCGATCATGTCCGCGGAGATGAGCGGGCTGCCGGTGGAGAACTTCCCGCCGGCGGCGAACGTCGCCGCGAAGCCACCGGCACCCGGCCAGGCGCCGTACGTCCCGCCGCCCACGACCCCGCCGCCTGCGACGAAGTCGTCGCCGAAGCCCAAACCCAAGCCGTCGAGCACACCCACGCCCACACCCACGCCGACCCCCACACCCACGCCGACCCCCACACCCACGCCGACCCCGACCCCGACCCCGACCCCGTCGAGCCCCCCACCGTCCTCTTCACCGCCTTCTTCGCCGCCGTCGATCGTGCCCGGCGCGGGCAGCGCGGGCGGCGGGGGGACCCAGCGTGGTGTCGGCGCGACGGGCCGACGGTAGGTGGTCCAGGGGGTCACACCCAGTCACAACGACCCGGTCGCGCGGGACTGGAGCGAGCGGGTCGGCGGGCCCGTCGGTCGCCACGGCCGTCCGCACCGCTGGCTGACTCCGGTTCGGGTGCTGCTCGCGGTCTTCACGGTCGTGGCCTGCCTCGGCATCGTGCAGAAGGTCCCCTGCATGCAGACGCACTGGACCAACAACGACGTTCGCTACTCCAAGATGTGCTACTCCGACATTCCCTACCTCTACACCGGGCGCGGGCTGGCGGAGCAGACCTGGCCCTACTCCGACACCAACGGCCGCTACGCGGTGATGGAGTACCCGGTCGGGATCTCCTACTTCGCCTGGGGAACGGCCTGGCTGACCGAACCGTTCGCCGCCGGCCCCTCCGAGTCCGTCCGCGCCGCGACGCCGTCCGCTGACCTCTTCGGTCTCCCGGGGATGGTGACCGAGGTCAACCAGTACTTCCTGGTCAACGCGGTGCTGCTGGCCGGCGTGGGGCTGCTGGCGACGTACTTCCTGGCCGGGGCGCACCGCCGGCGGCCCTGGGATGCGATGGCCTTCGCAGCATCGCCCGCACTGCTGCTGACCGGGTGGGTCAACTGGGACCTGCTCGCGGTCGCCGCCGTCGCCGGGGCGTTCTGGGCGTGGGCACGGGGACGGCCGGTGCTGGCCGGCGCGTTCCTGGGGCTGGGTACGGCGACCAAGCTCTACCCGCTGTTCCTCTTCGGCGCGATGCTGGTGGTCTGCCTTCGGCGTGGACAGCTGAACGTCTTCGCCAAGGCGCTGGCAGCCGGACTGGTCACGTGGCTGGTGGTGAACCTGCCTGCCCTGCTGACCGGGTTCGACCAGTGGAAGGTGTTCTGGACGTTCAACGCCGACCGCGGACCCGACCTCGGCTCCCTGTGGCTGATGGCCAGCAACCTCGGGCACCCGGCCACCTCCGGCGCCGTCAACCTGACGTCGTGGGCGCTGTTCAGCCTGGCCTGTGTCGGGATCCTGGTGCTCGGCCTGACCGCGAAGCACCCGCCGCGGATGGCTCAGCTCGGGTTCCTGGTCGTGGCCTCGTTCCTGCTGGTCAACAAGGTCTACTCGCCGCAGTACGTGCTGTGGCTGCTACCGCTCGCCGTGCTCGCCCGGCCCCGGTGGCGTGACCTGATCATCTGGCAGGCCTGCGAGCTGTTCTACTTCGGGAGCGTGTGGCTCTACCTCGGCGACTTCACCGCGTCGGCGACCAGCGGTGCCACTGACCCGCTCTACCTGGTCGCGATCCCGGTCCGGGTCCTGGGCGAGCTGTACCTGATGTTCCTGGTCACGCGCGACATCCTCGACCCGCGTCGGGACCCGGTGCGCAACTCCACCCACCCCGTTGAAATGTGCCAAACGCACCCTTGAGCTGCGGGGAAAGCCCTTTCGAGGAGTGTGGAAGGGCCTCGGTGAGCTGCCGGATGCGCATCCGGGCGAGGGACGTTTCGCGCATTTGAACGGTGCAGATGGCGCAGCTCGATGGAGCGTTTCGCGAATTTCAACCCTCAGGTGACCAGGACCTGATCGAAGGCTGTCGCCGTGTGGCGCACTCGGACGTCGACCTCGTCACCCACAGCGGGAACCCGCGCGCCACGGGGCAGGAACAGCATCGAGGCCTGCATGTGCGGAGGCTCGGCGAAGAGCCGTCGCTTCCCGTCGACGGTGTACGGCGAGCGGACCAGTCCGGCCGCGTCCAGACCACCCCGAGCCAGGGTGCCGGCCCGGGAACGGAACGACGCCTCGCCGGCGGGTGACTCGAGCCCGATGCCGTGGGCGGTTCCGCCGGAGACCACGACGATGGTGCCGCTCCGGGTGGCGTGGCGTTCCCGGTAGCCGAAGGCGTCCCCGCGGGCGACGGGGTGGGTGTCCAGCACCGTCGCCCGCACCCGGAGCGCGTCGCGTGCGCCGAGCCAGAGATCGGTGCCGACCCGGGGTCGGAAGTCGTAGTCGGCCCAGTGCCCGCGCAGCGAGGCCAGCTCGGAGCCACCGAGGTGGGAGACCCAGACGGTGCGGCCGCCGGAGCGGTCAGCGAGACCTGCCGCGACGACGTCGGTCATCAGCTCCTCGACCTCGGCGCCGTGCCCGGTGTCACCCAGGGGCAGGTGCAGGGCGACCCCCTCGAAGGTCACCCCGGCCAGGTCGGCGGCAGCCGAGCGGAGCCCGGCCGCGTCGAACCCGTGCCGGCGCATCGAGGTGACCAGCTCGAGCACGACTCGCGGCTTGGTGTCCCCGGCGCGCTCACGGAGGCCGGTGAGGTCCTCGAGCCGGCCGATCGTGTGGATCACCCGGGGATCGAGGCCGACGTCTCCGACGAACGGTCGCCAGGGGGTGAGCACCAGGATCGAGCCCGGGAACCGCCGCTCGACCTCGACGATCTCGTCGTACTGCCCGACCGCGATCGTGTCCACTCCCAGCCACGCGGACCTGCGGGCCAACCGGCCGAGCCCGAAACCGTAGCCGTTGCCCTTGCAGACCGGAACCAGGCCCGGCTCGCGGTCGACCGCGTCGCGCAGGTGGCTGCGCCAGCGGTCGCCGTCGACGTACATGGTCAGGCTCACGTCGACCGCCTGGCCATGTAGAGGTTGAACGCCTTGTAGACAAGGCGGTTCAGCGGCAGGTCCCACTCCCCGGCGTACTCGACGGCTTCGCCACCGGTGCCGACCTTGAACTGGACCAGCCCGATGTGTGAGTCGTCGGCGTCGAGGGTGTCGGTGATGCCGCGCAGGTCGTAGACGTCGGCGCCGGCGGCCAGCGAGTCGCGGATCATCTGCCACTGGACCGCGTTGGAGCCGCGAACCTCGCGCTTGTGGGTGGTGGAGGCGCCGTAGGAGTACCAGGTGTGGGTGCCGACCCGGATCCAGATCGTGCTGGCCACCAGGTCGCCCTCATGGTGGGCGAAGTAGAGCCGGATCCGCTCGGGGTCGTCCGAGCCGAGGGCCTCGACCATGGTGCGGAAGTAGGAGAGCGGTCGCGGAGTGAAGTGGTCGCGGGTGGCGGTCTCGACGTACAACCCGTGGAACGCCTCGACCTCCGCGGCACCGGAGGCCGAGCCGTGATCGCCGTCGAGCGACGTCGTGACCACGACCCCCGCCTTGGCGGCCTTCTTGATGTTGCGTCGCCAGAGCTGGTTCATCGCCTTGAGTACGTCGTCCTCGGTGCGTGCCTGCCCGGTCGCGCGGTCCCGGAGCGGGATCTGGAAGTTGAACTGCGGCTGCCCGGCCGCGAAGCCACCGACCACCGACTGGGGCTGCCAGCCGAGCGCGCGGAGCTGGGAGACGACATCGGCGCCGGTGCTGCTGCACTCGGCGGGCGGCAGGGCGGTGAGCGACCGGACGCCGGGGTCGGCGATGCCGTCCTTGACCTGTTGCGCACCCCAGCGGCGCGTGACCACGGGCGGCCCGATCCGGATGCCGAAGGCTCCCTGCTCCTTGACGTGGTCGGCCATCGGCGCCAGCCAGGCGTCGAGATCGTCGCTCTCCCAGTCGATTACGGGGCCCTCGGGGAGGTAGGCGAGGTAGCGCTTGACCTTGGGCAGCTGTCGATAGAGGACCAGGGCCACCCCGACC
>JBBSVL010000133.1:0-7419 GCA_038233595.1 Propionibacteriales bacterium
CTGGCTGGAGCAGTTGCCGGAACAGTCGCCAGCACAGTTGCCGGGGCTCACGGCACCCAGGACTGCAGTTGCCGGCAGCCCTCAGTGCCTCGGGTTCCCGATGGTTGAGTGCGGTGCCTGATCCAGCGCCTCCCGCGGGGGCAGGTTGAGCGTGGCCCCCGCCTGCTCCGCGTCGGCACGCGGGACTGTCGACTCGGGCTCAGCCACGAGTCGTAACTCCGGGCTGCCGGCGCGAGCCAGTCGCGATTGCACGGGCTCCACCACGATGACGTCATCGGCGCGGTTGCCGCTGCAGCGCGGACGCACCTGATCAGCACACCCGGTTCAGGGTCCAGCGATCGTTCCGCCGGCCCGCATGGAGCGTCCGGCGCGGTAGCTGGTCGATGGTGCTGTGTGGTTCTGCCCGCCCGAACGCTGTTTGCTTGCGCGCGCAACATAAAGATGCTTATGCCGGGGCGGCAACTATGCCGGGTTGACCTCCGGGATGGGCACTTCGGGCAGGTCAGGGCGGCCGCTCTCGATGCGTACCCGGCATAACTGCGCCGTCTGAGAAGGCTCCTCTCTGGAATTTCAACCAGGGAGGTACTGCTCATGATCCGAGGACCCAGGCGCGTCGTTGGCCCGCTTGCCCCGTACGCCGCTGGACTTCGACCAGCGCTGTCGGCCAGCGGATATGCCCCGACGACGATTCACAGGCAATACGGGGTGTTTCGGCAGCTCAGCGGCTGGCTTGCCGCTGAGGGCCTTGGCACCGCTGAACTCACCGAAGCTGTCGCGGTGCGCTTCGTCCAGGCGCGCCGGCGGGCCGGTTACGGCGCCGTCATCAGCATCGCTGGGCTCACGCCGCTGCTGACCTACCTGCGGCGGGTCAGCTCGGTTCCGTCGGCGCCCGCAGCCGCCACTGATCACGAGGTCGACACGCTCGGTGCCTACCGCCGGTACCTGGAGCAGGAGCGCGGACTCGCGCCGCTGACGGTCACGTCGAACGTCCTGATCGCGGGTCGGTTTCTGAGGACGCGGCGGCTGGGGGGCGCAAGTGAGGATCTGACGAAGATCACGGTCGGTGAGGTGCATGCGTTCGTCCTGACCGAGGCCAACCGGCTGAGTATCGGCGCCACTCGGGCCTCGCTCGGCGCGACGCGCTCGATGCTGCGCTATCTGTTCGCCATCGGCACCCTGTCGCGGGACCTGTCGGTGACCATCCCGCGGATCGCCGGAGCTCGGCTCGGAACGCTGCCCCGCGGCCTGGACGCTGCCACCGTCGGTGCGCTGCTGGGCAGTTGCGACCGGCACGGCAACGTCGGCCGCCGGGACTTCGCGATCATGACCTTGCAGGTCCGACTGGGCCTGCGAGCCCACGAAGTCGCCGCCATGCTGCTCGAGGACATCGACTGGCGCGCCGGTGAGTTGACGGTCCGCGGCAAGGGCGGTCGCACCGAGGGCTTGCCACTGCCCGCTGACGTCGGCGAGGCCCTGGTCGACTACCTGCAACACGGCCGCGCAGTCACCGGGACACGTGCGGTGTTCCTGCGCGCGGCGGCACCGCCGGCGCCGATCAGCCGCAACGCGGTCGTGATGGTGTCCCGCACCGCCTCCCGCCGAGCCGGCATCGAGGTCGTCGGCACGCACCGGCTTCGCCACACCGCGGCGACGGACATGCTGCAGGCGGGCGCGACGCTGCGCGAGGTCGGACAGGTGCTCCGGCACAGCGGCGACGCGACGACCGCGATCTACGCCAAGGTCGACCAGGGCTCGCTGCAACGGGTTGCTCGCGCCTGGGCGGAGACCGCACGGTGACCGCCCTGGCAGAGCACCTGTCCGGATACTTGGCGATCCGGCGGGCGCTGGGTTTCCAGTTGATCAACGACGAACGCCTGCTGAGCGACTTCACCGACTACCTCGATGCCCGCGGCCACACCCGGGTGACCGTGGACGCCGCGCTGTCCTGGGCCGTCGCTCCGGCCGGTGCGAGCCGCGGGCTGACCGCCAGCAGGCTCTCCACTGTCAGGCGATTCGCGAGCTACCTGTCGGCGTTCCAGGCCGACACCGAAGTGCCGCCCCTTGGGCTGCTGCCCGGCTCCGTCGGCCGCTCGGCACCGCACATCTACACCCTCGCGCAGGTTCAGAGCTTGATGGGGGCTGCGCGGCTGATGAAGCCGCCGTTGCGCGGGGCCAGCATCGCCACCCTGATCGGGCTGATGGCGGCGACGGGGCTTGCGCACCGGCGAGGCGCTGCGCCTGAACACCGCCGAGGTCAACCTGGACGGCGGGCTGTTGCTGGTGCTGGCGTCCAAGGGCGGCAAGACCCGCCAGCTCCCGCTGGACCCGACGACCGTGCTGGCGTTGGGCAGCTACACCAGCCGACGCCACCAGCTCTGCCCTGCATCGGCGTCGCCGAGCTTCCTGCTCTCCGCTCGCGGTGAGCGGATCACCAGCGGAGCGGCGTCCGCCGCCTTCCGCATCCTGCTCGCTGAGCTCGCCATCGCCGCGCCGGTAGGCCGACGCCGACCGCGGCTCTACGACCTGCGGCACACTTTCGCGGTCAACACACTGCTGGACTGGCACGCAGCCGGCGTCGATGTCCAGCGGCGGCTACCGGCGCTGTCGACCTACCTGGGCCACGTCAACCCGGCGAACACCTACTGGTATCTGCAGGCCGTTCCTGAGTTGATGACCGTGGTCGCCGACCGGTTGCAGGCCCATCAAGGCCGGATGACATGACGGCGCTCGCACCCCTGCTGCAGGCGTTCTTCACCGACCGGCTCGCCCAGCGCGGGGCCAGCCCGAACACGGTCATCGCCTACCGCGACACCTGGCGGTTGCTGCTGGGCTTTGTTCAAGGCCGGCTCGGGGTCGCGCCCTTCGCGTTGGACATCGGTCAACTCGACGCAGCGACCATCGGTGCGTTCCTGGACCACCTCGAACACGACCGCGGCAACACGGTCCGGACCCGGAACCTGCGGCTGGCAGCGATCCACTGTCTGTTCGACTACTGCGCGCTGCGCTGTCCTGAGCACGCCGGCACGATCCAGCAAGTGCTGGCGATCCCGACCAAACGCACCGACGCGAGCACCGTCACGTTCCTGAGCCGGCAGGAGGTCGACGCGCTGCTGGCCGCGCCCGACCGCGACACCCCGTTGGGCCGGCGAGATCATCTGTTGCTCGCCCTCGCTATCCAGACCGGCCTTCGTGTCACGGAAGTGACCTCGCTGACGTGGAACGACATTCACCTCGGCGTCGGTGCGCACGTGCTCTGCACCGGCAAAGGCCGCAAGCAGCGCTGCACACCACTGACCAAGCCCGTCGCGCAACTGGTCGCGGACTGGGCCACAGAACGAGGCCCCCAGCCTGCAGATCCCGTCTTCGTGTCCCGACTCGGCGGGAAACTCAGCTGCGATGCGGTCACCGACCTGCTCGCGAAACACGTCGCGGTGGCGGCGCGCCAGTGCCCGACGCTGGCGACGAAGAAGATCACTCCACACACGCTGCGGCACACCGCGGCGATGGACCTGCTGCAAGCCGGCGTGAACACCTCGGTCATTGCTCTCTGGCTCGGCCACGCCAGCACCCGCTCGACCCAGACCTACCTGCACGCCGACCTGACGATCAAGGAACGAGCACTCGCACTGACAGCGCCCCACCCCGCCGCGCGGCACCGCTACAAGCCCGCGGACCCGCTGCTCGCCTTCCTGGAGAGCCTGTAGTTATGCCGGGTGCGCATCCTGAGCGGCCGCCCTGACCTGCCCGAAGTGCCCGTCCCGGAGGTCAACCCGGCATAGTTGCCGCCCCGGCATAAGCATCTTTATTTCGGCGCCGAAATAAGGATGCAACTGTGTGCCGTCATCCTGAAGTTGCTCTTGATCTTGAGGGGTTGCTTGTCGTCCCGATGCCGACGGCACCGGCTCCAACGTCCCCAGCTCGAGGAAGACCGTTGTCCCGCTGCGGCGACGCCGGCCCTGCAACGGCGCGGCGATCAAGTTTCCGATGCCGCCAGCGGGAAGCAGGTCCTGAGACGGAAACAGCCGGTCGTAGCTGGCAAGCGTCAACCGGCCCGACATCGACATCGCCTCACGAAGTAGCCCGGTGCCGAGCTGGCGCGCCTGCGCAGCCGGCACCCCGGCGGTGAAGAAGATCCATACATGCGCGCCGGCCCCGGACCTGGACAGCTCCAGCGCCGCAACCACACCCTGCGCCCGCGCCGCCTTGAGATACGCCAGCGCATCGAGCAGCGCCGTGACGCCATCGAAGTCCGCCGCCAGCCAGTGGCAGCGGTCGGCTTCCAGCAGCGGATACAGGCCGATCTCCAGTTCACCAGACAGATGCCGAGTCAGCACATCCTCGGTCAGTGGCAGATACCTTCTGTCCGCCGGTCGAACGCCCTTTCGGAATCCACCCTCAACGGCGGGCATCCAGCCGCCGCGACCGGTACGGACGCTGTCCCACCGCACCGCGTACACATCGGCGCGGCCACGGAACAGCGTCGCGTAGAACGCCACCTTGTCGCTCGCCGACGACCGGTTGCTGACCGATCCCGGCGCGGCCTCGAACAGTGACGTCTGCGCGCCGACCGGCCGCTGCCCTTCAGCTGCGGACAATCGCAACAGCGCCTGCAAGTGGGCATTATCAGCCTCAAGATCCCGGACCCGAGCACGCAACTGGGCCAGGTCGCTCAACATCGCCGACGCGGCGGGGCCGGGCCTTGGGACGTCATCCCGACTCACATGCGCACCCTACGCAGCATGCCTACCCTTCTCAGGGTGCCGCGGGCAGATAGCGGCATCACCTACCGCCTCCACGGTGCCGCGGGCAGATAGCGGCACTTCTCGGCTATTTGTAGTGGTAGCGCGCCTGCAGAATCACGATGTCGTCGGCGTCGACGAGGTAGACCAGTCGGTGTTCTTCGTCTATGCGTCGGGACCAGGCACCGGCCAAGGCGTGCCTAAGGGGCTCCGGCTTGCCGATGCCGACGAAGGGATCCCTGCTGATGTTCTCGATCAGCCGATTGATCCGTTTCAGGATCGCCCGATCCGCCGTCTGCCAGTGGACGTAGTCCTCCCACCCGTGAGGTGTGAAGACGAGCCTCATGTGAGCAGCTCGTGCTCCTGGCGATCTTCGGAATACGCCTGAGCAAGGCTCTCGATCAGTCGACGCGTGTTCGCCGGAACCCTGAGTAGATAGGCAGTCTCGTTTAGCGCGTCGTAGTCGGCCTTGGACATCAGGACGGCGTCTCCACGCTTGGAGGTGATCTCAACAGGCAAGTGATCATCGTTCACCTGCTCGATGAGCGGGAACAGTGACTTGCGCGCTTCGCTGGCTGTGATCGCCATGACAACCCCCCGTCTCAAGCGGTACGAAAAATGGTACCATGAGCGCCGGGCGAAGCGCCCTCAGACAGGGATGGATCGGATCGCGGCGGGCCGTGGAGAACGCCGCATCTTCACCGTGGGGAACGGCACCTACCCTTCTCGGGTGCCGCGGGCAGATAGCGGCACCTACCCTTCTCGGGTGCCGCCGGCAGATAGCGGCACTTCCTGCATGTGAACTGAGGTGACGCTGCGTGGCAGCGGCACCTACTCGCCTTGCTCCACATCGGCAGGACGGCCAAGAGCGTGCTTATGCGGGCCGCCAATGGGCCTAGGCTAAGCTTCGACTCGGAGGTGCTCATGGCTGCTCGCGGGTTTGGCCCTCAGCACAGGCGATCGGTTCTGGTCGGCTTGGCTGCGGTCGAGTCCACCGCGGGGGTAGCGGTGAGCGCTGCTGCAATAGGACACGCGGGTCCCAGTCATGCGACCGCGCGGAACGTGCTCTCGGCGACTTCCGTGGTCCCGGGTGCTGTTCTACCGGTCACAGCAAGCGAGGTTGCTGGTTGCTGCAACCTCTGTTATCGATGTTCACGATTCGATCGGCCCTCTCGACGTAAGCGTGCGGGATAACCTGGCCACGACGCAGGGCGTGCCCGGCACCCCTGACTTTAAGGCTGACTTCGTTCAGGCCGACTTCTCCTCTCACGGCGCCCAGCAATCTGTTGCGCTCGCGCATGCGAAGTCGGCGCGAATCGATGTCGGGACCTTCACGAACGACATCGTGGGCGCGACTGAGGACAACACTGGGAAGGTGACGTCGCCAGCCAGTTACGTCAACCTGCCGGCCTTCTTAGTCACCCTCACGGACGTTCCGGTCGCTGACCTACAGGTTGCGCGGCCGCTGACCCAAGCGGGCGTCGCAGCCGAGCCGTCCACGCAGTTGGGTGACTACCACTTCCTTTACGACGCGTTCACGCATAGACTGCTACTAGCTTTTTAACTGCCCGCAGACCGAGCTCGTCCGCCGGGCTGGCGTGGCGCAGAGCGTGATCAGCGAGTACGAGTCTGGCAGGCGGCAGCCAGCTCTTCCGACTTTGTCGAAGCTGATCTGCGCCACCGGTCACCAGCTCACCATGAGCCTGGAGCGCACCGACGCCGCTGTGCGTGGGCTTCCGGACACCGCCTTGGGGGCGGCGCCTGCGCCAGCACCGTCGGTCCCTGCTGGAGGCCGTGGCCGCGGCCGGCGGCCGCAACCTTCGGGTGTTCGGCAGTGTCGCTCGCGGTGAGGATGGCCCGTCCAGTGACGTGGACCTCCTCGTGGACCTACCTGAGGGACAGGGCTGTTCGCGCTGCTTGAACTTGAAGGCAAGTTTGGACGCCTTCTCAAGGTGAAGGTCGACCTCGCGCCCGAATCCAGCCTCAAGCCGAGGGTACGTGCCGAGGCCCTCGAGGACGCGATCGTTCTGTGAGCCGCCGCGACGCAGAGCGCCTTGAGGACATCGTCGCTGCCATCAGCGCGATCCGCCCGCGCGATGCTTCGATTTCACTGGAACCACGGAGAAGGCTTCGGCGTCTCATCGCAGACGAAGTCCAACAGACACCGGACGGAAGTACCAGGAAACTAGGAGTCACGGCATGAATTTTGAGCAAAGGTTTCGGCTTGCGACGCTGGGCTGCGTCCTCGCGGCCGTGGTCGGTTGTGGCTCACAGCCCGATTCGTTGGCGCCGGCAGCGGCTCCGGTTGACGATGCTTGCAGTGAGACGCTGATCGCCGACTATGTCCCGAGCGACGAGTACGGGTCAGCCTCACCTGAGGAGGCGCTTCGCCGATACGAAATCCACTACCGGGGCCGGATCGGCGAGAGTCAGTCGGCTGGGCAGGACCGGAGAGAGATTCTTACGTACCAGGGGTGGGCAGGTGCCTTCCAGTCTGCGAAGTTGGTCGACGGCGAAGCCGATCTGCCACCGAATACTGTGCGCGCGGTGGTTGTCGCCGACGGCCGAGAGACCGCTTCGTTCTTCATCAAGCGCGCTGATGAAGGTGCGCCTCGCTGGGCGGTGTATGAGGGCTGGGTATTGCTACCTAGCGAAGCCTGCGCGCCGGTTGATAAACTTA
>JBBSVL010000134.1:0-7373 GCA_038233595.1 Propionibacteriales bacterium
CCTCGGAGTCGATCCTCGGCAGCTGGTTCGCGAAGCGCGGGCGCCGTGAGGAGGTCGTGCTGGCTTCGAAGGTCAGCCGGCACCCCGACCGGAGGGGGCTGGTCGCCGACAACGTCGTGGTCGCGGTCGAGGAGTCCCTGCAACGGCTGCAGACCGACCACGTGGACCTGCTCTGGGCCCACTACGACGACCCGGACACCCCGATGGAGCAGACCCTCGGCGCGTTCGACCGGCTGGTACGGGCCGGGAAGGTGCGCGAGCGGTTTCCACGCCCCCGTTGCTCTCCAGCCGCAGTACAGCCTGCTCAAGCGGCACGAGTACGAGGCCGAGCGCCAGGCCCTTGCCCTCGAGCACGACCTCGCGGTGGTCCCGTACCGGGGCCTGGCCAGCGGACTGCTCACCGGCAAGTACCTAAGCACTGCCGACGCGAAGGGTCAGCCACGACAGAACCTGGTCGAGGGCTACGCGAGTAGCGAGGCCTTCGCAGTGGTCGACGCGCTCCGTGAGGTCGGCCCTGCTCGCCGTACCCTCCCTGGCGCTGACCGAGGCCGAGACGGCCCGGCTGACGGCAGCCTCGGATGCCGTCGGTCAGTAGCGGCTCAGCCTTCGCCCGTGCTGGTCGACAGCCGCGTCGATGCGGTCGGCTGGCCCCTGCGGTTGCTGCGCGCGGTGAGCCACAGGCTGACCACGGTGTAGTAGACCGGGTAGACCAGCGAAACCGCGACGAGCAGGTCGTCCGGCCCGGGCAGCTGGGCCACGATCACGGCGAAGGCGGCCAGCCACAGGGTGGCCAGGGTCATGTTCAGGTGCCACAGTTGGTTGGTGCGTGAGGGGTAGAGGTACTTGATCGGGACGAACACCAGCACCGAGAAGATCCCGAGGGTGACCGCGGTGGCCGTCGTACCGAACCCGCCGACGATCACGTAGAACGCCACGATGTTCCAGTAGCTCGGGAAGCCGAGGAAGAGGTGGTCGTCGGTCTTCGCGTCCGAGCGGCAGAACTGGTAGCAGGACGCGAGCACGGGCACGGCTGCACAGACGCCCCCGAACACGCCCGCGGGCAGGTACCCGTTGGCCCACAGCAGCAGCATGGGCGCGAACGCGTAGGTGATGTAGTCGACGATGTTGTCCAGCAGCGCCCCGTCGAAGCCCGGCATCACCGTCTTCACGTCGAAGTGCCTGGCCAGGAAGCCGTCGGTGCCGTCGACGATCATCGCCGCCAGGAACAGCCACAGCACCGCACGCACGTCGCCCCGGTAGGAGTAGTGCACCATCAGCAGCGCCAGCACCGCGCCGATCGAGGTGTAGACGTGCACGAGTCCCGCTGCGACGCGCGCGCCCCTGTCGTTCATCGCCCGGGTCCGGCGTGGGCCGAGGCCTGCGAAGTCATGGCGCGAACGCTACTAGGGTTGTGCGGGTGCGCATCGCAACCTGGAACGTCAACTCGCTCCGTTCCCGTATCGACCGGGTCGAGGCGTTCCTCCAGCGCCACGACATCGACGTGCTGGCCGTGCAGGAGACCAAGGCCCGCGATGACCAGCTGCCGCTGATGGGGCTGGAGTCGCTCGGGTACGACGTCGCGTCAGCCGGCTACAACCAGTGGAACGGCGTGGCGCTGATCAGCCGTGTCGGGATCGAGGACGTCACCGTCGGGTTTCCCGGAATGCCGTGCTGGGGTGAGCCGGACCCCGTGGCCGAGGCGCGGGCGGTCGGGGCCACCTGCGGCGGGGTCCGGATCTGGTCGCTCTACGTGCCCAACGGACGCAAGGTCGACGACCTGCACTACGCCTACAAGCTCGACTGGCTGGCCAAGCTGCGCTCGGTGGCCTCGGGCTGGCTGGACGCACCGGTCGCGCTGGTCGGCGACTGGAACGTCGCGCCGCAGGACGAGGACGTCTTCGACATGGCGGCCTTCGCGAAGTCGACGCACGTGACCCTGCCGGAGCGGGCCGCCTTCCAGGGGTTCCTGGACGACGGGTACGCCGACGTCGTACGTCCCCATCTGGCTGGACCTGACGGCTACACCTACTGGGACTACTACCGTCAACGCTTCGAACGCAACCGCGGGATGCGGATCGACTTCGTGCTCGGCACACCTACCTTCGCGAAGCGGGTGACCGGCGCGTCGGTGGACCGGGACGAGCGCGCCGGCAAGGGCGCCTCCGACCACGCCCCGGTGATCGTCGAGCTCTCCTGAGCCCGCTGCGTAGGGTGGTTCCCGCGCCGCGACAGGAGGTTGGGCCCATGTGCTTCTCGGTCCAGGCAGACCTCGTCGCGGGAGCAGCGATCTTGCCCATCGGCGTGCTGGCGCTGCGGGAGGTCAAACACCGGCGAGAGCTGCCCTTCGCCACGTTGCCGCTGCTGTTCGCGGTGCACCAGCTCGTCGAGTCCCTGGTCTGGGCCGGCACGGACGGTGAGGTGTCCGCGAGGGTCGAGAGTGCGGCTGCCCTCGCCTACGTCCTCTTCGCGCTACCCGTGCTTCCCCTGCTGACACCGGTGGCCGTGCTGCTCCTCGAGCCCCGCGGTGCCCGGCTCCGGGTGGCGCCGTTCGTCGTGCTCGGAGCCTTGGTGTCGGCCTACTTCACCTACGCGGTGCTGGACGGACCGGTCGGGGTCGAGGTGCACCCGCACGCGCTCGCCTACCAGGTGGGCCTGAGCCACGGTGCCGTGTGGGCCGTTCTCTACGTGGTCGCCGTGATCGGGCCCGCCGTGCTCTCGGGCTACCCGTCGATCGTGGCCTTCGGCGTGCTCAACCTGGTAGGGCTGACCGTGGTCGGTCTCCTGTACACCCAGGCGTTCGCCTCCTTGTGGTGCGTGTACGCCGCCCTGTCGTCTGTGCTGATCCTGGTGCACATGGTCCTGCGCCGGCGGCTGCCCGACCCCCACCGGCTGCACGGCTATCCCCTGGAGAAGAGCCCGGCCTGACCCCGACCTGACACCGACCTGACACCGACCTGGCCGGTCTTGTCGGTGGCACCGGTCATGCTTCCCGGCATGGCGACTCTGAGCTTCTTCCTGGTCCTGCTGGCCGGTCTCGTGATCGGCGTCCTGGTCGGCTGGCTCTGGGCGCGCGGCCGTTCGCCGTACACCTCGGGCATGGTCGACCAGGCCGAAGTGATGCAAGGTCTGGACCGGTTGCAGGACAAGGTGCAGGACCTCGCCCACCAGGGCGTCTCGTGGCAGGGCCAGCTGCGCCAGCAGGTCGACGACGTGCGGCACAGCACCGACCTGCTGCGCCGCGAGACCGGCACCTTGTCGACGGCGCTGCGCAAGCCCCAGGTCCGCGGTCGCTGGGGCGAGATGCACCTGCGGCGCGCGGTCGAGCTGGCCGGGCTGGTGGCCCGCTGCGACTTCTCCGAGCAGAGCCGCTTCGACGGAGCCGACGGCACCCAGATCCCCGACCTCGTCGTACACCTCGCCGGGGGGCGCAGCATCGTCGTCGACGCCAAGGTGCCGCTCGACGCGTTCCTCGACGCGACCGGCACCGACGACCCCACCGAGTACGCCGCCCACCTGGCCCGGCACGCCCGCCAGCTGCGCACGCATGCGGACGCGCTGGCCGCCAAGGGCTACTGGCGGGCGCTGAGCGAAACGCCTGACTTCGTAGTGCTCTTCGTCCCGGGCGACTCGTTCCTGTCCGCAGCGCTCGAGGCCGAGCCGGACCTGATCGAGCGCGCGGCCGAGAAGCACGTCATCCTGGCCACGCCCACGACACTGATCGCGCTGCTCCGCACGGTCGCGATGGGCTGGTCGCACGAGACCCTGGCCGAGCGCACCCGCGAGATCCACGACCTCGGCCGTGACCTGCACCAGCGGCTCGGTCTGATGGGCACTCATCTCGACCGGTTGGGGCGATCGCTGAAGGCCTCGGTCGAGGCCTACAACCGCACGGTCGGGTCGCTGGAGTCACGGGTGCTGGTGACCGCGCGGCAGTTCGGCCAGCTCGGCGTCACCGAGGGCGTCCTGGCTGCGCCCACCGTCGTGGAGGAGGCGCCGCGGCCACTGTCCGCGATAGAGCTGCTCGACACCGTCGGTGAGAGCCGCGAGGAGCTGCCGGTCCTGTTCGACGTGGCGCCACCGGACCACTCCGATCGCGCCACGGGCACGTGACTCGTTGCGGCGCGTCGCCCGGTGACGACATCTCTCTCGTCCTACCTTGAAGGCGTGAGCGCACCCACTCTGTGGGAAGAGGGCCAGATGCCCGGCGGCCGGGTCACCCGGCTCGCTGTCGTGTGCTGCGCCCTGCTGGCCGGGCTGGACCTCCTGGTGACGCGTGGGCTCGGCCCGCTCTACGACATCGGTTTCTGGCTGGTGTGCATCGCCGCGGCGCTCGCCGTACGCCCCACAGACTTCTTCCGCGTCGGCGTGACGCCGCCGTTCCTGATGCTCGGGGTGGTCGCGGTCCTCGCCGTCGTGCACCCCGTCGCGGTGGCCAACCCCGGCGACGGAGTCGTCCAGGCAGTGATCTCCGGCCTCGCACACCACTCGGGCGCCCTGTTCGGCGCCGACCTCACCGCCGTGGTGCTGCTACTGATCCGGTTCCGCGTCCGCCGGTCGAAGCGCGACAAGACCCGCTACTCGAACCGGGAGGCGTCGCCGCGACCCACCCTGGAGACCTCGGCTACGCCGGAGGAGAAGTCCACCACGGTGGTCGGCTCCGACGAGGACTCACCCCCGTCGAGGACCGCCTCCAGCCACTGATCCAGCTCCTCCTTGATCTCCCAGCCCTGGGTCATCGGCTGCGACTCGCCGGGCAGGATCAGGGTCGAGGAGAGCAGCGGCTCGCCGAGCTCGGCCAGTAGTGCCGTCACCACGCGGTGGTCGGGGATCCGGACGCCGACGGTGCGCTTCTTCGGGTGCAGGAACGCCTTCGGCACCTCCGGTGTGGCAGGCAGGATGAACGTGTAGGGCCCGGGGGTGGCCGCCTTCACGGTCCGGAACTCCGCGTTTCCCAGATGCACGAGCTGGCCCATCTGTGCGAAGTCCTTGCAGACCAGCGTGAAGTGGTGCTTGTCGTCGAGCCCGCGGATGTGTCGGATCCGGTCCAGCCCGGCCCGGTTGCCGAGCCGGATACCCAGCGCATAGCCGGAGTCGGTCGGATAGGCGATGAGGCCGTCGTCGCGAAGGATGTCGACCACCTGCCCGATCGCACGCGGTTGCGGGTCGACCGGGTGGACGTCGAAGTAGCGGGCCATCAGCCGATGCTCGCCGCACGCAGGTCGCGGCGCAGCTCCGGGGGCAGCGCGAAGATCAGCGACTCCTCGGCGGTGTGCACCGCGGTAGCGTCCGGATAGCCACGTTCAGCGAGGAACGACAACACCCCGTCGACCAGCTCCTCGGGGACCGAGGCACCGGAGGTGACACTGACTGTGCGCACCCCGTCGAGCCAGGACTCGTCGATCTCGTCGGCGTCGTCCACGCGGTAGGACGCCTTGGCGCCGGCTTCGAGTGCTACCTCGACCAGCCGCACCGAGTTGGAGGAGTTGCCCGAGCCGACCACGATCACCAGATCGGCGTCGCGGGCGATCTCCTTGACTGCGAGCTGGCGGTTCTGCGTGGCGTAGCAGATGTCGTCGGACGGCGGGTCGAGCAGCTCGGGGAACCGCTTGCGGATCGCGTCGACCGTCTCGAGAGTCTCGTCGACCGACAACGTGGTCTGCGAGAGCCAGGCGACCTTCGACGGGTCACGGACCACGATGCCGGCCACGTCGTCGGGGCTCTGCACCAGCTGGATGTGGTCGGGCGCCTCGCCTGCCGTGCCCTCGACCTCCTCGTGGCCCTCGTGGCCGATCAGCAAGATGTCGTAGTCGTCGCCGGCGAACCGCTTCGCCTCGTGGTGCACCTTGGTCACCAGCGGACAGGTCGCGTCGATGGTCTTCAGGCGCCGTTCCTGTGCCTGCTCGTGGACGAGCGGCGACACGCCGTGCGCGGAGAACACCACGGTGGCCCCTTCGGGGACCTCGGCGAGCTCTTCGACGAAGATCGCACCGCGGGACTCCAGGTCGGACACGACGTGCTTGTTGTGCACGATCTGCTTGCGCACGTAGACCGGTGCGCCGTACAGGTCCAGCGCTTTCTCCACCGTGATCACCGCACGGTCGACACCGGCGCAGTAGCCGCGCGGGGCCGCCAGCAGAACGGCTCGCTCGGCCTCGTCGGGCGGAAGCACGAAAGGCGTGCCGAGGTCGGTACTCATGTCCCCCATCCTACGGATCCGCCGAGACGGCGCATCTTGCGCCCGTCAGCCCCCCGAGACGGCGCATCTTGTCGGTGAGCAGGGCAAGACGCGCCGTCTCGGCGACTTTATGAGGACATGATGCGCCGCCTCGACGGGCTAGGGTCTCGGGCGTGCCTCTCAGCATCTCGGACACCTCTCCGGACGCACCGGCGCCGGTGCGCGCGGTCGCGCAGGCGATCGGCGGCTGGGTCGACCGGCTGGGCACCGTGTGGGTCGAGGGGCAGGTCACCCAGATCAGCCGCCGGCAGGGGATGAACATCGTCTTCCTGACCCTGCGCGACAAGCTCGCCGACATCTCGGTGCCGGTGACCTGCTCACGCCAGCTGGCCGACTCGATGGCCACCCCGATGGTGGAGGGCGCCAGCGTCGTGATGCATGCCAAGCCGTCGTACTACGCCAACCGCGGCACCCTGAGCCTCCAGGCCCGGGAGATCCGGATGGTCGGCCTCGGTGAGCTGCTCGCCCGGCTGGAGCAACGCCGGCAGCTGCTCGCAGCCGAGGGCCTCTTCGCCGACGATCGGAAGCGACCGCTGCCGTTCCTGCCGTCCATGATCGGGCTGGTGACCGCACACAGCTCGGCGGCCGAACGCGACGTGCTCGACAACGCCCGGCGGCGCTGGCCGGCGGTGCGCTTCGAGGTGAGGTACGCCGCGATGCAGGGCGTGAATGCCGCCCGCGAGGTGATCGAGGCGGTGCAGCGGCTGGACGCCGACCCGGACGTCGAGGTGATCGTGATCGCACGCGGTGGTGGTTCGGTCGAGGATCTGCTTCCGTTCTCCGATGAGGGCCTGGTCCGGGCGGTGTTCAAGGCCAGCACACCGGTGGTGTCGGCCATCGGGCACGAGCCGGACAGTCCGCTGCTGGACCTGGTCGCCGACGTGCGGGCCTCCACCCCGACCGACGCCGCCAAACGGGTCGTGCCTGACGTCGTCGAGGAGGCCCAGCGGGTGCTCGGGATGCGCGAGCGTGGCCGGCTCGCCGTACGCAGCCGGTTGCGGACCGAGGCCCAGCACCTCGCCGCACTGCGTAGCCGGCCGGCGCTGGCCGATCCACGAAGCGGACTGGCCGACCGGTTCATCGAGGTCGACGCACTTCGCGAACGTGCCCGCCGCTCGGTGGGGCACCAGCTGGACCG
>JBBSVL010000135.1:0-7298 GCA_038233595.1 Propionibacteriales bacterium
CCCTGCTCCTCGGCCACGAGCACGGCCTCCCCGGTCGCCGGGTCCGTGGCCTTGGTGTCTCCGTTGCCGTTCATGCCCACACCTTCCAGAGAACTGGTTTACCTCGCTGAGCGTAACCCGGGAACGAGGACTGGAGCAGCGAATCGATCACGGAACACAGTCGTGGAGTTACAACGAAGACAGTACTGAAGGTAAACCCCTGGTTCAGGGTTGGCAAAGACGTCGGTCCGCGTGTCGCAACCTTCAAGTTCAACTTGAGGTTGAGGTTCAGCTGCCTTCGAAGTCGTCCGGAGTCACCTGGTCGAGGAACTCGCGGAACTTCTCCACCTCGTCCTCCTGCTCGTCTGGGACCTCGATGCCGGTGGCCTCCAGCAGTTCCTCCGAACACAGAATCGGGGTGCCGGTGCGCAGCGCCAGCGCGATCGAGTCGGAGGGCCGCGCACTCACCTCCACGCCGCCGTCGAACGCGAGCGTGGCGTAGTAGACGCCGTCTTGCATGTCGGTGATCCGGATCTCGGCAAGAGTGTGGCCGGTGGCCTCGATCACGTCCTTGAGCAGGTCGTGGGTCAGCGGCCTGGGCGGAACGACGCCCTGCTGGGCGAACGCGATCGCGGTCGCCTCGACCGCCCCTATCCAGATCGGGAGGTACCGCTCCCCCGCCGACTCCCGCAACAGCACGATCGGCTGGTTGGACGGCATCTCCACCCGGACTCCGACCACCTCGACCTCGCGCACACCACGAACCCTACTCCGGACAAGAACGCTCAACGCAGGGAGCGCAGGCCGACCTTGACCAGGCTCGCGTGCAGGCGCACGGAGAGCGCCGCGATCTCGTTGATGGACTGAGCCGCTCTGCCCTCGGCGCCCTTCTCCCGGCTGTGCCGGATCGGGGAGACCACCTGCTCGACCAGCCCGACCTCCCGGTCGGCCGCGGTCTTGAAGGCCCGCATGTGCCGAGGCTCGATGCCGAACGCGGCCAGCTCACCGGCCGTTCGCGCGATCAGCAACGACTCGCCGTCGAAGTGCGCCGAGCCGGTGCGGCTGCGCACCAGCCCGTATGCCTCGAGCTGTTCGAGGAGCTCCTCGGTGATGTCGGCGGTCTTGACCAGCTCCCGCCGGGAGATCCGGAGGTCACCGCGGTCGGGCCCGTAGGACTCGCTGGTCGGCAACCCGTCATCCGCGAGTACGACGCGCGGCACCGTGGGCCCGAAGTCAGGGCCGGCCCGCACCTCCAGACCACGGTCGATCGCATCAAGGTGCTCCTTGATCACCTTGAGCGGGAGGTACTGCTCACGTTGGGCGCGCAGGATGTAGCGCAACCGCGCCATGTCCTGCTCTGAGTACTTCCGGTAGCCCGACGGTGTGCGCTCGGGCTCGACCAGCCCCTCACTCTCGAGGAACCGGATCTTGGACTCCTTGATGTCCTCGTCGGGAAACTCCGACTTGAGCTGGGCCAGCGCCTCCCCGATGCTCATCCTCGCCCGTGCTGATCTCTGGGACGCCGCGGACGAAGCCATCGCCGCTACCTCAGAGATCCGCGGACTCGTCGCCGGCGAAGTAGACCAGCCGGAACTTGCCGATCTGGACCTCGTCGCCGTTCTGCAAGGTGCTCTGGTCGATGCGGTCCCGGTTGACGTAGGTGCCGTTGAGACTTCCGACGTCGGAGACCGTGAAACCCTCCGTCGTACGACGGAACTCGACGTGGCGCCGCGAGACGGTGATGTCGTCGAGGAAGATCTCGCTCTCGGGGTGACGGCCGGCCGTGACCACGTCCTGGTCGAGCAGGAAACGGTTGCCCGCACCGGGGCCGCGCTGGACCACGAGCAGGGCGTTTCCCTGCGACAGTGCGTCGACCGCTGCGGCGTCCTCCCTGTCCAGCGAGGCGTGCTCGTCGGACTCCGTCACGGTCACGGGCACCCCGAAGGTCATCGTGGCCGAGGTGTCCGCAACGGACGCCTCGGCCGGCGCGGCGGGATCGGGACCCGGGTCGGGGGCGACCAGCCGGCTCCCGCACTGCGCGCAGAACTTGGCGTCATCCGGGTTCCGGTTTCCGCATTGCGTGCAGAACGGCATCGGCGCTTCCTCCTGGACTGGAACATGTGGTGGACAACCCTCAAGCATCAGTGGAGGGTCAGGCGCTGAACCTATCAAGTTCGGCCGGTCAACCAAACAGTTCCGGCCAACGGTCTCGGCACGCGGTCTAGGCGAACAGTTCTTGACGATCGGCCCGGGTTGCTTCAGCTCTCGATGGTCGCGGAGTACGCCACGGCATCGAGAAGCTCGTCCAGATCGCTCGGTTCGGTCGGGACGACCTCGAACAACCAGCCCTCGGCGTAGGGATCGGAGTTGACCAGCTCGGGGGTGGCGTCGAGCAAGTCGTTGCGGGTCACGACCTCACCAGCGACAGGTGCGTAGATCTCGCTGACCGACTTCGTCGACTCCAGCTCGCCGACCGAGTCACCGACCGCGACCTGGGTGCCGGTTTCCGGGAGCTGCACGTAGACGATGTCACCGAGTGCGTCCTGGGCGTAGTCGGTGATTCCGATCCGCACCGAGCCCTCCGCCCCTCCGGGCCGGCGGATCCACTCGTGTTCGGCGGTGTACAACAAGTCGTCGGGAATCACGCAAGCTCCTCGGCTGGTGGGACTGCTGCAGGTCGGTCCTCAGGCTACTGGGCCGGATTCGGGTCCGGAACGGCGTACTGCGCCGGCTCGGCGCGTAGGACGGTGGTGATCTTCAGGTTGTCCAGCTTCTGCACCTTGACGTCGCCCTTGTTCGCCCTGACGTCGTAGGAGAAGCCACCCGCGAAGTCGAGCGCCGCTGCCAGGGTGTCAGGGTCGCCTATCACGTCGATGACGTACGGCGAGTCGATCTGCTTGGTGTCTATCAGCAGCCCGCGGTCGGCCTGCTCGAACGAGGTCTGGGCGACCACACGCACGGAGTCGTTGAACTCCATCGCCTCGGCTCCGGCCGCCCTGAGCTCCTCGACGCCGTCCAGGATGTTGTTGAGGCTGACGGTGCCCTTCGGATCGGTGACCGTGATCCGGATGCCGGGGCCCTGGGCGGCCAGCGTGCCGGCCAGGATGCCCAGGGTGTTGGACTCCTGGCGGGCCTGGGTGATCGCCGTCGCACGCTTCTGGGTCCTGTCGAAGAGCTTCGCGCGAGTCTCTTCCAGGTTGGCGATCTCCTTGGCCCCCCGGCGGGACTGGGCGTTGAGCCCGTTGAGCACCTGGATCAGGTCGGCCGAGCGCAGACCGGCGTACGTGTCGTCCGCCTGGTTGGAGTGGACCTGGGTGACCGTCCCGAAGCCGAGCACCCCGACCAGCAGGCCGCCCATCAGCTGGCTGCGTGAGGGACGGCGCAGGGCAGCGAGCAGCTTTCGGCGTGCCTTCCGCGAGTCGTTGTTCATGCGTGGAAGACGTGACGCCGGATCGCGGCGACGTTGGAGAAGATCCGGATGCCCAGCACCACGATCACACCCGTCGAGAGCTGGGCGCCCACGCCCAGCTTGTCACCGAGGAACACGATCATCGCGGCGATCACCACGTTGCTGACGAAGGAGATGACGAAGACCTTGTCGTCGAAGATGCCGTCGAGGAAGGCGCGTAGGGCACCGAACACGGCATCCAGGGCCGCCACCACCGCGATGGGCAGGTATGGCTGGAGCCACAACGGCACGTCTGGCTGGAGGAACAGGCCCAGCAGCGCCCCGATCACGAGTCCGAGCACGGCGATCACGAGGTGCTTCCCTTCACTCTGGTGGCGAACCTGAGGTCCAGCCGATCGGAGGCTGGAAGGCTCAGCGAGTTGGACGTGGTCATGTCGAAACGAAGCCCCACCTGCCTTTGCAGATCAAACCATGCAGCCCCGTGCGTCGTCTCCGCGAACCGCGACGGGATCGTCTTGGGATTGCCGATCGCCAGCACCGTGTAAGGCGCCCGCAGCGGGCGGAAGTTCACGTTGATGGCTTGGCCGGCAGTCCGGATCGAGGTCAGGTTGGTCACTCGCTGTCCGTTGACCGAGATGGCTTCCGCACCCGACTCCCACAAGGCGTTCACCAGCTTCTGCAGGTCGGTGTCCAGCACTCGGTTGCGATCGGAGGTGGCGTTGACCGCGTCGTTGACGACGACCCGGACGCCGGGGCCGTGCACCGTGCTGGCGCCGGTCAGGGTGGCCAGGAGCCGGGCCCTGGTGAACAGGCTCGAACCTGACCGGCTGCCGGTGAGATAGTCGTTCTGCAGTGCGGCGTTGCTTGCCCGCAGCTGGTCGGCTTCGCTCTGCCGGGTGTCCACACTCGTCCGACGCGTCTTGATCTGGTCGATCAGCTGGCTGCGCTCGTTGGCCTCGGAGACGGCATTGTGGGTGGTCTGGCTCGCCGCTGTGTAGACCAGCAGCCCGAACACGGCCAGGACCAGGACGGCGGCAACCCCCGCGCCCTTGCTGCGCAGACCCGGACGCTTGCGGGCGACCAGGGCGTAGTCCTCGTCCAGCGTGTGACGGGAGAGGTACTCGATCAGCCCGACGCTGACCCGTTCCTGCTGGTCCTCAGCGGGGGACGACATCGGGTGCCCGTCGTTCGTGGTCGGCGAGGAGCTTGCGCACCTGCCACGCGTAGAGCAGGCCGGCCCACCAGTAGAGCCCCATCCCCCAGATCGCGAACGCCCAGCCGAACACCTGGGCAAGCAGCGCCACCGTCCCGTGGCCGTCACCGAGCAGCAGCAGCGGGAAGGCGTACAGCAGGTTGAAGGTCGCGGCCTTGCCCAGGAAGTGGACCGGAAGCGCAGAGTAGCCGCGGGTACGCAGGAACGGCACCAGACACCACAAGAAGGCGTCACGGGCGGGCAGGATCAGCACCACCCACCACGGGATGATGTCGCGGTAGCCCAGACCGACCACCACCGCGAGGATGTAGAGCCGGTCAGCGACCGGGTCCAGGATCTCGCCCAGCTTGGAGGTCTGGTTGAGTCTGCGGGCCAGCCAGCCGTCGAGGTAGTCGGTGACTCCGGAGAGCATCAGCACGACCAGGGCGATGCCGTCGGCCTCGGGCCCGAGCACCAGCCACAGGAAGAGCGGCACCCCGGCCAGGCGCAGGAAGCTGATGCCGTTGGGGACGGTCCAGATCCGGGCGGAACGTGCATCGGCCTGGGCGCTCACCCACTCCGCCTTCCGTCGTGTCCGTGTCTGGTCCCAACTGCGCGGCCACTTTAACCGTCGGTGGCCCATGGGGGCTGCCCGCCGTACGGACGGGGTAAAACCAGATGATCACCGCTGGGGAGTTACCTACGCTCTTCTGGCGGCGCATGATTGCTCCGTTGCGTCGAACGGTTCGCCCGCATCCGAAAGGAGGTGCCCGAGGTGATGACTGTCGTCGTGCTGAACGCGTCCTACGAGCGGCTGCACCAGGTGTCGTTCAAGCACGCCGTCCGGATGCTCTTCCGAGAGGTCGCGGTGGTCGAGGAGGCGCTCGAGGACCGGATGATCGGCCCGCACCCCTGGCCGAAGGTGGTGCGGCTGGTCCGCTACGTCGTCACCAGCTGGATGCACCGACCCGCCGTCTACGGCCGAACCTCGGTGCTTCGACGCGACCACTACCGCTGCGGCTACTGCGGCCGCCCTGGCCACACCCTTGACCACGTGCTGCCGCTCTCGCGCGGGGGTACGTCGACCTGGCTGAACACCGTCACGGCCTGTGGGCCCTGCAACGGCCGCAAGGCCAACCACACACCCGCGGAGGCCGGTATGGCCCTGCTCTTCGAGCCCTGGGTGCCGACGCGCGCCCAGGTGGCGCGCTGACCGTCCTGGCACAGCTCCGGTCAGGTCGACGGCAAGTCCTGCGTCTGTGCTGCCCAGGTCGCGACCACGGCCTGGTGGTCGGACCCCGTGCTCAACCGGGCCACCGCGTCGGGCCGAAC
This sequence comes from Propionibacteriales bacterium, assembly GCA_038233595.1. Lineage (GTDB taxonomy): Bacteria > Actinomycetota > Actinomycetes > Propionibacteriales > Nocardioidaceae > Marmoricola. Next base: position 5,913 of record JBBSVL010000135.1, read on the forward strand.
CGGACCGTGGACGTCGTCGACCTTGCGTCGGGGCCCCAGCGTGCCGGGCTCCTGCTCGCGCCCCTGCCAGGACGAGGTGAGGCCAGCCAGACGCAGCCCGTCGAAGTTGGAGTCCCCCAGGGCGTAGACCACTCGCCCGAGTGCCAGCTCCTCGTCGACGTACCGCTGGAGTCGGCGCACCTCCGCGCGGTGCTTGGCCACGAGGAGCGGCCGGTCCTCGCGGTAGCGTCCCCGGGCCTGGACCCCCGGCGTGAGGTGGTAGTTCACCAGGCTGATGGTCTCGTCGCCGAGCACGTCGTGGTAGGTGGCGACCGTGACCACTCTGGCCGGCTCGACTCCCAGCCACCTCCCGGGCCTGTCGGCGCGGCGCACCACACTCACGACCCGCGAGTGACAACTGAGAAGGTCGAAGCGATCTGCCCTCGCTCCCACCGCGCAGCCACCCAGGACCGGTGTGCTCCACACATAGTCGGTGGTCTTGGCGGACCCGTCTGCCGCGAGTCGGACCCCCATCGACGGGACCAGCTCGACACGTCCGGTCTCGCGCAGGAGGCGCACCCGGGCCAGGGACCACTCCTGCATCCCGACCAGGTCGGGCTCCACGTCGAGCACACGACCCAGCGCTTCGCGGGCCCCGGCGTCCGGGAGCGAGCACAGCACGTTGGCCGTCGCCACGACCAGTCGCGATGCCTGCGGTGTCACGGGGATCAGTGTGCCCCGCCAAAGGGGCGCGGGGCGGCGTTCACGCAACCAGAGGTACCACGGCCACCGCGCACGGGGGAGACCGCTGAGGTCGTTGCTCACCGCACCGTGTGTCACCCGGCCCAGGATCGGGCACAGTGCCCAGGCGACCTTGTTGGCCTCGACGAAGAAGCGTGCCGACCAGCTCAACAGGCTGACCAGGACGACGGCCAAGGAAGCCAACACGATTGATCAGGGTCCGAGCTGGCCGCTCTTCGAAGCCAGCGGAGCGAACACGATGGTCACCGTTACCGCCACCGCGCAGAGAACCGACACGGTCCGAGCCGCGGACGAGTGGTCGCTCGGCTGCATCCACATCAACACACTCATGGTCCCGGGCACGGCTCAGACGGGCGAGATCAGTGGCTTCGCCTCAGACGCTCAAGCCGGTGCGGGATCTCGATCGTGGGCCGTCTTCGGCTCGTGGAGTCGGATGGAGAGCAGCAGCGCAATGACAGGAAGGACCAGCAGCACCGCGAGGGCGGTACGCAGACTGGTGTGGTCGGCGAGCGTGCCGAGAACCGGAGCGACCAGCCCTCCGGCGCTGACCGCGAGACCGACCGTCACTCCGCTGGCAGTTCCGATCCGGCGCGGCAGGTAGTCCTGGCCAGCATCACGAAGACGCTGAACGGCAGGTAGGCCGCA
>JBBSVL010000136.1:0-7278 GCA_038233595.1 Propionibacteriales bacterium
AGGAGCCGCGCCACCACGACCGAGGCAGGACGCTGGTAGAGGGAGGTCACCGTTCCCACCTGCTGCACCCGCCCGTCGGCCAGCACAGCGACGCGGTCGGCGAGAGCCGCCTCGTCGAGGTCGTGGGTGACCATCACGATGGTGGGGGAGAGTGTGGCCCGTACCTCGCGCAGGAGGTCGTGCATGGATCGACGAAGACCCTCGTCCAAGGCGCTGAACGGCTCGTCCAGGAGCAGGACCTGCCGCTCGGTGGCCAGTGCTCGGGCGAGGGCTACGCGTTGTTGCTGTCCACCGGAGAGCTGCCGGGTGCGTCGTTGGCCGAGGTTCTCCAGATGCACGAGCCTGAGATACCTGCGGGCGATGTCGCGTGCCTCCCGTCGGGATGCACCCTGGAGTCGCGGTCCGAACGCGACGTTGTCGAGCGCGGACAGGTGCGTGAACAGGTGCGGTTGCTGGAACATCGCGGTCAGCCCGCGCGCCTCGGCCGGGTGTGCGGTCACGTCGGTGCCGGCCACCAGAACCCGGCCCGCCTCGGGGCGCGCAAGTCCGGCGGTGACCCGAAGCAGTGTCGACTTGCCCGAACCGGACGGGCCGATGACGGAGAGCATCTCGCCCTCGCGCACTGACAGATCGACCCCATCGAACGTGTCCGCGCCGGCGTCGCGGTAGCGGTGCCGGATGCCCTCGAGCTCCAGAGCGCTCACGCCCGCTCCCTGCGACGTCGTCGCGTCCAGATACTGACCAGGACCAGCACGATGAGAAGCGGGAGAACGCTGGCCAGCGAGAGCGCAGCGACCGTCGCTTCGCGCCCGGTGCCAGCTGCCGTGGAACCGATCAGGACCGGCACCGTGACGAGCTGGCCGCCGCCGATGAGCAGCGTGACGACGTAGTCACTCCACCCGACCAGGAACGCCAGCCCGGCCGAGACCACGAGTCCGCCACGGACTGCGGGAAGCGTCGCCCGCCACCGTGCCTGTCGCGCGGTCGCGCCCAGGACCCGGGCCTGCTCCTCGAGGCCGTTGTCGACGCCCTGGAACGCCGCGCGCATCGTGTACGTCGTGTAGGGCAGCGCGAACACGGAGAGAACCAGCAGCACGGCCAGCAGGTCGGGGATCCCGAGCCGCAGGATCATCACGTCCAGGCCCATCGACACGGCGAAGGGCGGCAGCACGACCGGGGCGACCAGGACCAGGGCAACGAGCCCGGGACGGCGGAGCTCGCGCCAGCCGAGCGCTCGCCCGGCCATGGCACCGAGCGGCGTGGCCACCGCAGCAACGAGCAGGCCCAGGACTGCCGAACGTGATGCGGCGGAGACGAGTCCCGAGCGTTCGGCCTCGTGCCAGCCACGCCACCCCCAGTCCTGGGGAAGCCTCGCCGGCACGGACCATCGCGTCGCGAAGGCCCACAGGAGCAGTGGGACCAGTGGCGCCGCCAGCAGGACAGCCACAGTTCCGGTGGCCCAGCGCCCCGTCGTGCTCCGACCAGCGGGGAGGTCACTCACTGGGGACACCGCCCCCAGGCTCTCGGAGACGATGAAGCACGCGGGCCACGAGCGCGGCCAGCAGCGAAGCTCCGATCGCCACGGCTACTCCCACGACTGCGGTGGCCGCGGCTTGTGGGCGGGCAGCCAGGTCGATCGAACCGAACAGCCGGTAGGCCATCACCGGCAACGGCTCGGGGTAGGCGCTCCCCAGCAACCAGGGGACGTCATAGGAACCCACGGTGTAGACGAACACGATCAGCGACGAGCCGAGCAGCGCCGGGAGAGCCGAGGGGACCAGCACCCTTGTCCAGCGCTTCCACGGGCCCGCCCCCAGCACCCGGGCAGTGTCGAGGAGGTCGTGCAGCCGGGGTCCGATCGTGGCGGCGATGACGAGCGCCACGAAGGCGGTCTCCTTCCACGCGAACTCGGTCACGGTCGCCACCGGCCAGCGGCCACCTACGAGGTTCGGCCAGGTGTCCGGACCGATCCCGAGCAGGCGGGGCAGTACGCCGGAGTCTCCGATGAGGAGCTCGACCGACGCAGCACCCACGAGATGTGGAACGGTGACGACACCGACCGCGAGGCCCCCGATCCACCAGCCGTGTCGAGGAACCAGCAGTACGACGGTGCCGATGACCAGCCCGAGGCCAGCCGCCAGCAGCGTCGAGACCAGCGCGATCACCAACGTCTCCCGTATCGCCAAGGGGAGCTCGGGACCAGCGGACGTGTAGGCGTCGACCGAGAGCCGGGAGGCCCCGAACAACGGGATCAGTCCGAGGCTCGTGGCGATCACCGCAGTCAGTCCGGCACCGGTCACCAGCAGCACCAGCACCAGGGCAGGCGCGACTCGGCGCCGTGCGTCGCCAGCTGACACCCCGGTCACGAGCTGGCGCCGAGGACCTGACGGCGCCATCCTTCGTCGAGTGGAGTGACCCAGCCGGAGGAGAGCTCTGGGATGGCGTTCTTGGACAGCACCTGGTATGGCGGGACCACCGCTGAGTGCGGAAGCTTGTCGAAGCGGGCACGATCCCTGGCGGGAAGCAGGTCGCGGCCGAGAACCGTGAACTGGCCCCACACACGTGGGTCGGCCTTGGCGGCCTGCTGCTGGGGGGACAGGGCGAGGTTGGCGACCACCATGGCGCCGGCGTAGTCGGTGGATGCCGCCGGGATGCCGAGGAAGCTGGCGTTGCCGACGGTGCCGTCGGCCAGGCGCAGGACTCGAGTCGTCTTGGGGAAGGTGCCCTTGTCGACAAGGTCGGTCAGGGTCGCAGGCCCGTAGGTCATGGTCATGTCCACCTCGCCGTCAGCGTAGAGCCGGTCCAAAGCGGCTGAGTCGCGTGGGTAGGTGCGTCCCTGCCGCCACAGAGCAGGCTTGAGGGCGTCCAGGGTGTGCCACAGGGTGGGGGTGAGCCGGCCGAACGCGGATGTCGAGTACGTCGCGGGGACGTTCTTGGGGCCACCGGAGACCGCGTAGAGGGCTTGGCGCACGAACACCGACCCGGTGAAGTCGGGCGGTGCTGGGTAGGTGAAGCGGCCGGGGTGGGCTTTGGCCCAGGCGAGCAGTCCAGCGAACGTGGTCGGCGGCGTGGTCACTCGCGCCGAGTCATAGGCGAACGTGAACTGCGCCTTGTGCCACGGGGCCTCGCACCCGTTGACCTTGGTACCGAAGTCCGTCGACACCAGAGGATCGTCCTTAGCGACGTACCTCATGTTCGGCAGCTCCTGGGACCAGCCGCAGCGCCAGGCGTGGGCCTGCTGACCGGTGGCGAAGTTGTCGCCGTTGACCCAGACCAGGTCGACATCTCCGGAGGTCTTGCCCGCAGCCTTCTCGGCGAGCATGCGGCGCAGGGCGTCCTTCGTGTCGGCGATGGGCACGCGGCGCAGGGTGACGCCGAGCTTCTTGGCTGCGGGAGCGAGCACGTCGTCGACGTAGGCGTTGCCACGTTCGTCGCCCCCGTACATCCACAGGTCGACGGTTTGGCCCCGTGCGTCTGCGACGATCTGCTTCCACGGCTTGTTCGCCCCCGGGCCCGGAGCCGCGGCGTTGGACGTGCACGCAGCCGCGAGCGCGGCACCGGAAACGAGCAGCGCCAGCCGGGAGAGGTGGGATCGCACATTGCCTCCGGAGCACGGGAGATGAGTTGGACGGCGAACCGGGAACACGATGGGCGCCTCGATGACTTCCCGCAGCGTGGATGATCCCGCCTCGCCCTGTCCACCACGCCGCCCCGCCAGGTTCTGGCCCGCGGCACTGCGCATCATCGCCTTAGCGGCGCTGGTCGTGGGGTTGTTCGTGCTCGGCGAGCTGCCTGGATTGCCCGACACCGGGGCACTGCGTGCTCGGGTCGAGTCTTCGGGTGGAGTCGGGTGGCTCGTGTTCGTCGGTGGCTACGCCCTGCTGGCGCTGTTGCCGACGCCCAAAGGGTTGATGACCGCCTTGGGTGGGCTGCTGTTCGGATGGTGGCTGGGAGCCGCCCTGTCGCTGGCTGGTGCCCTGATCGGTGCCGTGATGGCCTTTGAGATCGGGCGTTGGCTGGGTCGCGACGTCGTCGGTCGACTCGTGGGTGGGAGGCTGGATCGGGTGGACTCGCTGCTGCGTCAGCACGGCCTGGGTGCGGTGGTGGCGGTTCGGCTCGTCCCGGTACTGCCCTACACCGTCATCAACTACGCCTCCGGTCTCAGCGGAGTCCGGCGACGCGACTACATCCTTGGGAGCGGCATCGGGATGATTCCGGGCAGCCTGGCCTATGCGGCCCTTGGGACGTCGGGAGCCGATCCGTGGCGCCTGTCCGCCGGGCTGGCCGTCCTGGTGCTGCTGGTCCTGGTCGGCGGTGCCTGGGGTCGAAGGCTCCTCGCGCACCCGAAGGGCGATGCTGCCTCCTCCGACATCCCGGATCCGCCCGGCAGTCATCGGGGCCGTTGATGTTCGACTCCACCCTGCGTACTGCGCTGGGACCGGTTCTGGACCGCGCTGCCGCACGGCTGGATCGGCCAGGCATCACACCAGACCGATTGACCGTGCTCGGCTTGCTGACGGGGTTGGCGAGCGCCGCGACAGCAGCGGCGCAATGGTGGTGGTGGTCCCTGGCCCTGTGGTTGGTTTCGCGGGTGCTGGACGGCCTCGACGGACCGTTGGCGCGGCGCCGCCAACAAGCGGCGGACCCGGCCGTTCCTGTTCCGGTCGCGGGAGGATTCCTCGACATCACCGCAGATTTCGTCGTCTACGGCGCCACGGTCCTCGGGGTGGCGGCGGGAACGACGACCGGACAGGGAGCGGGGTGGGCGCCCTTCGCCGCGGTCCTGATGGCCTACTACATCAACGGCACCGCATTTCTGGCTTTCTCATCGGCCGCGGAGCGCAGCGGTCGCCAGATCGAGGACGGCCGGTCGTTCAGCTTCCTGGGAGGCTTGGCCGAGGGCGCCGAGACCATCGCCGTGCACGCGCTGTGGCTGGTGGTCCCGGCGCACGCATCCTTGGTCGCGGGGGTGTGGGCGGTCGTTGTGGCGATCAGTGCCGGGCACCGCATCGTCTCCGGCTACCGGCTCCTGGGATCACCGGCGCGTTAGGCCGTTGTTTGACCGGGTTGACGTCCCGTCCATCGACGTCTGGTACCGATGCAGCCAACGTCGGTCGATCCATCGCTTGAGCCACAGAGCCGCGCGCCCCTGCCACCACCGTCGACCCCGGGCGGCCAGGCCGATGCCGGCTCCCAGGTCGAGGATGGCCAGCACCCGGGCCTGGGGCTCATACGTCGGCAACGTGTCTCCGGCGATCCGGGCCATCAGACTGGCGTGCAGCACCGGTCCCTGCCGGACGCCGTGGACGCCTACCCGGGGCAGCGGGCGCGGTAGGAAGCAGGCGCAGTCACCCACGGCGTACAGGTTGTCGTGGTCGGCGTGCTGCAGCGTCGCCCGCACTGGGATCCCGTGGCGGTCACCCAGACCGAGCTCCGTCACCAGGGGCGGTGCGGCGAGGCCGGTAGCAAGGATGACGATGTCGTGGCTGAGCTCGGTGCCGTCGGCGCACCGCACGAACTGCTCACCCAGGTAGGCAATAGCACAGCCCGTACGGACCTCCACACCACGCGAGACCAGCAGCCGCTCGAGCCGTCGGCCGGCCCTGGCCGGCAGATCCGGGCCGAGACCGGGACCTGCCTCCATCAGGCGAACGTGCGCCACGTCGCGGCGGATCGACAGGTGTCCCGCGAGCTCGAGTCCGCTCGGACCACCACCGACGATGGTTACCCGGGCGGCACCTCGTAGTGCCGGATCCTCGAGCCGGTCCGGCAGGTCCGCCAGGACGCGCAACGGTTTCACGCGCAGGACGCCGTCCTCAACCGTTCCCCTGGGAGGTGCCACCACACTGCCGATGTTGAAGGAGATGACGTCGTAGAGGAGCTCGGTCCCGTCGTCGGCGACTGCGACCCGCTGCTCGAGGTCGACGTCGGCGAGGACGCCCTCATGGTGCTCCACACCGGAGCTGCGGGCGAGCGCGGCCACGTCGATCTGCCCGATCTCGGCGGGGAGCTCGCCTGCGGCGGCGGCGGAGGCCACGCCGCTGTAGTGGAAGGTGCGTGGCGAGAGCAGCCCGACCCAGTAGCCGGCGTCGACCAACGCCGCTGCGTGTTTGACGACGTAGAGGTGGGTGTGACCTGCGCCGACCAGCAGGAGACGGGTCCGGCCCGTTGGAATCTGGCCCGGGGCCACGGCCTCACGCATCGCGTCGGGTCAGCCACCAGCGACGCGACCTGGACAGTGCCTGGATGCCACGGCTGGCGGCTCCCGGGCGCTCGAGCTGCTCACGGAGGTCGGCGATGGCGGCGTTCCAGGCGCCGTCGTTCCACGTGGGGTAGGCGTGTGTGACCGCCGCCAGGTCGCGGGTGCGTAGGCCCTGCCTGATGGCCAGCGTCAGCTCTCCCAGCGTCTCGCCCGCTCGCGGCCCCACCACGGTGGCGCCCAGAATGCGGCTCCGAGAGTCCACGGTGAGCTTGGTGAATCCGGACGTCTGAGCCGCAGTGACGGCGCGGTCGACATGGGTGTGCTGCCAGGTCAGCACGCGCAGACCGTCGGGCGGCTGGTCGGTGGTGATCCCGACCGCGGCCACCTCCGGCTGGGTGTACGTCACGCGTGGAACGGCCGTGAGATCCACCCGCCGACGTACGCCGAGGACGGCGTTGCTCGCCGCCAGGCTCCCGTGCACTCCAGCGGTGTGGGTGAACTGGGGGTGCCCGGTCAGGTCACCCGCCGCCCAGATCCGGCGGTTCGTGGTCCGCAGGTGGTCGTCGACGCGGACAAAACCGCGCTCGTCGACGTCGACCGAGGCGACATCCAACCCGAGGTCGCGGGTGCCCGGAGACCGGCCGACAGCGACCAGCAGGTGGGTGAACGGGACCCGTCGACCGTCCGAGAGCTCCAGGCAGCCGACGTCGCCGTCCTCGGACCCTTGGGATCCGGACGAGAGACCGGCCACCTCGGTCACCTTGGCGTCCGTGATCACCTGGGTCCCCTCGTGTCTCAGCGTGGAGGTGACGACCCGGGCCGCTCCTTCGTCCTCGCGGGGAAGCAGGCGGGGTGCACCCTCCACGATGGTGACCGACGAGCCGAGCCTGGTGAACGCCTGACCCAGCTCACAGCCGATGCTGCCGCCCCCCAGCACCACGAGGCGTGACGGAAGCCGGTCGAGCCGCCAGACGGTGTCGCTGGTGAGGTAGGGAACACTGTCCAGACCGGGAATGGGCGGTACGGCGGGACTGGCTCCTGTGGAAACCAGAGCCTGGGTGAACTCGATCCGCTCG
>JBBSVL010000137.1:0-7231 GCA_038233595.1 Propionibacteriales bacterium
CCGGCGAGGGCGGTGGACAACATCACCGCCAGCCGCCACCGGTAGGGGTTGAGGTAGCCACGAAGCCGCCACAGCGAGGTCGTCGCTCGGGCGTTTGCGCTGGCTGGTTGCGGTGCGGTGACGGACTGCGGTGGCCCGGACTGTGGTGGCACTGGGGTCGGCTGCTCCTAGCAACGATCGGGTCTGCTCAGGATAGGTGAGCGCACCGACGGTGCAGACCACGCATCTCGACGGTGCGCAACCCGCATCTCGACGGTGCAGATCGCGCATCTCAACGGGGTGGGGGAGGTGATTGTGAGACCCGGGTCACGCGCGGCGTAACCGAATGGCCATAGTTCCGTAGTCCTTTCAACCACTTCAGTGCCTTTCGCCTCAATAGTCCCATTTACGGCCCTACGCTCCGGCTGTCTGGTTCACATTCACGAGAGGCAAGACCGCCATGTTCTCCACACAAGCCCCGAAGCGTCGTCGGATCACCGGCGTCGCGCTCGTCACCGGCGCCGCCGGTTCACTGATCGTCGCCTTGTCTCTGGGAGCGTCTCTTTCGGGTTTTGTCGCGACCATCACCAACTCGACCAACACCGCCGCGACGGCCGCACTGGCGATCACCGAGACCGGCACGGGAGGCACGTGCAACAGCTACGACACCACCGCGACCTGCTCGACGATCAACAAGTACGGCGGCACCACGGTGCCGATGACGCCGGGCAGCACGGCGCAGACCACGGTCGTGACCTTCAAGAACACCGGGACAGTGGCGGTCACCTCCAGCTCCCTGGTTCCTGACACCTGTGTCGCCACCACGACCGGCGTCGTCGGATCGCAAACGCCTACCACTCCGAACACCGACGCCGGCAACCTCTGCTCTGTCCTGAACATCGCGGTCTACAAGGGCGCCACTGCGACCGGGACCGCGCTATACAACGGCTCGGCCGCTAACCTCTCCACGATCACGCTGACCGCTCTTGCGGCCAGTGCAAGCCAGGCCTACACCTTCGTCGCCTCACTGCCTTTGGCGGCGACGACCGTGGTGCAGGGCCAGAAGATCAGCCAGCCGTTGACCTGGAACTTCAACGCCTAGTCAGCTCCTGACCACGGGGTGGACCAGCTCGGAGACTTAGATGCAACGACGTAACGCGGTGACGGTGGTGCTGACAGGCGCCGCCGTTGCCGCGCTTCTCGTGCTCGTGGCGTCCGCTCTGGTGTGGCGGCTCGAGGGCGGTCGCTGGTACGACGTGCGGACCGCCTCGATGGGCCGGGCCGCACCGGTCGGGACGCTGCTGCTGACCCGGCCGACCTCGGTGGCGAAGGTGCAGGTGGGCGACCTGGTCACCTTCCACCCTCCCGGCTCCGCGGAGACCTACAGCCACCGGGTGGTCGCCAAGACGGCAACCGGTCTGCACACCCGCGGAGACGTGAACCCGGTGGCGGACGCCTGGACCCTCCACGACAAGGACTTGATCGGTGTGGTCGCCCACCGCGTCCCGGGCCTCGGCTGGCTGCTGCGGGGGGTGCCCCTGCTGCTGCTCTGCCTGGGCGTCGTGTGGCTGGCCTCTGCGTTCGTGAACCAGTCCTTGCGCGACTCCGTTCGCGTGGTGGGAGCGGCGATGTCGCTCGCCGTGCTCGGGCTGGTGCTGCGACCCTGGGTCGGGCTGCAGCGGATCGGCACCAGCGCCGCCCACGAGGGGGTCAACATCCGCGCGGTGTCGACCGGTGTGCTGCCGATCCGGGCCCACGCCGTGCACGGCACCGACTCTGCCCGGATGATGTCCGGCGACGTCGCCAACATCCACGTCCCGCACACCGACCCGCACGGCGCCTACTCCCTCGGCGTGGGGCTGAGCCTGAGCTTCTGGTGGTGGGTCGCCGTGGGCGCCGTGATGCTGGCACCGCTGCTGTGGTGTCTGGTCGTAGGCCTCGATCCGGTCGAGGACGTCGACGGTGAGGTGGCATGACGCACAGGCCCCCACCCCGGAAGCTGCTGCCCGGCGCGCTGCTGGCGGTCGTCGCCGTCGTGCTGCTCCTGGTTGGCACCCCGTTCGCCAACGGCAAGTTCACGACCACGGTGACGAACACCCAGAACACCGGGAAGACCGCGGTGTACCCGTGCACCGCCGCGACCTTGGCGTACTCGGAGTACCTCGTCTACGCGCTCGACGAGCCGTCCGGTCCCACCGCTGACGACGTCTCTCCGAACAACCGGAACGGAACCTACGGGCCGTCCGGCATCACCTACCAGACGCCCGGCCCATGTCCGGGCGACGGAGCCCACGCGATCACGCTCAACGGCAGCTCCGGCTACGTGAGTGGAGCGGAGTCGGTGACCGCCCCGGCGACCTTCACCGAGGAGATCTGGTTCAAGACCAACACCACGACCGGTGGCAAGCTGATCGGCCTGGGGAGCTCGCAGACCGGTCAGTCGGGCTCCTACGACCGGCACATCTACATGAACAACGCGGGCTACCTAGTGTTCGGCGTCTACCCGAACACCGTCAAGGAGGTTGTCTCGCCGTCGACCTACAACGACAACAAGTGGCACCAGGCTGTCGCCTCCTTGGCGCCGTCGGGCACCTATGTCGGGATGCGGCTCTACGTCGACGGCAAGCAGGTGGTCGTCGACACCGCGGTGACAACCGCCCAGAAGAACTACTCGCCCAGCTACTGGCGGATCGGCTACGACAACCTGAATGGGTGGGGCTCGATGCCGTCCAGCTTCTACTTCAAGGGCAGCCTGGCCTACGCCTCGATCTACACCACTGCACTGACCCCCGCCCAGGTGCTGGCGCAGTACAACGCCGGGAAGTGACCGGGCCATGAGATCGAGTCACAGCTTGCGGAGCCGCACGTAGCGCACCGAGTGGTCCCGGTCCTTGCGCAGCACCAGGGTGGCTCGGGAGCGGGTCGGGGCGATGTTCTGCTCCAGGTTGGGTCCGTTGATCGAGTCCCAGATCCGGCCCGCCTCCTGGTAGGCCTCGTCGTCGCTGAGCCGCCCGTAGCGCGTGAAGTACGACGCCGGGTCCCGGAAGGCGGTCTTGCGCAGCCGGAGGAACCGGTCGGTGTACCAGTGCCGGATGTCGGCCTCGGTCGCGTCGACGTAGACCGAGAAGTCGAAGAAGTCGCTCACCGCCAGCCCGGTGCGGCCGTCGCCGCGGACCGGCGCCGGCTGGAGCACGTTGAGCCCCTCGACGATCACGATGTCGGGGTGCCGGACCACCACGCGCTCGTCGGGCACCACGTCGTAGACCAGGTGGGAGTACGTCGGGGCCTCGACCTCGTCCTTGCCGGACTTGATGTCGATCACGAACTTCAGCAGCGCCTTGCGGTCGTAGGACTCCGGGAAGCCCTTGCGGTGCAGGATGCCACGTCGCTCGAGCTCGGCGTTGGGGAGCAGGAAGCCGTCGGTGGTCACCAGCGCGACCGAGGGGTGCTCCGGCCAGTGCGCGAGCATCTCGCGGAGCACTCGGGCCGTGGTCGACTTCCCTACGGCGACCGAGCCGGCCAGCCCGATCACGAACGGGGTGCGCGGGGGCTGGGGCCGGCGCAGGAACCCCTCCTGTGCGCGGTACAGCGCGCCACTGGACCCGACGTACAGGCTCAACAACCGGGACAGCGGGAGGTAGACCTGCTGTACCTCCAGCATGCTCAGCTCGTCACCCAGCCCGCGCACCCGCTCGATCTCGGCGTCGGTGAGCGGCTGCACGACCACCTCGTCGGCGGTCTGCGCCAGGGCCGCCCAGGCGGCCCGTTCTAGCTCGACGTACGGCGAGGAGTCGCGCGACTCACCCGCGTGCTGGCCGTTGCCCATCCCGCGATTGTGGCCTACGTGGTCCGTAGACTTCGGCCCATGTGCGGAATCGTGGGGTACGTCGGGCAGAAGCAGGCGCGTGACGTGGTGGTCGAGGGGCTGCGTCGTCTGGAGTACCGCGGCTACGACTCGGCCGGCATTGCGCTGGTCGACACCTCCCACGGCGCCGGCGTCATTGCCACCGACAAGCGGGCCGGCAAGCTCGCCAACCTGGAGAAGGCGATCGTCGAGCACCCGCTGCCGGCCTCCACCACCGGTATCGGGCACACCCGCTGGGCCACGCACGGCGCACCCAACGACCGCAACGCCCATCCGCACCTGGGGGCCACCGGGCGGGTCGCGCTGGTGCACAACGGCATCATCGAGAACTTCGCCCGGCTCCGGGCCGAGCTCCAGGCCGCGGGCATCGAGCAGCACTCCGAGACCGACACCGAGATCGCCGCCCAGCTGCTAGAGCGTGAGGTCCTGGCCGGAGCCGATCTGACCACGGCCATGCAGCGGACCTGCCGACGGCTCGAGGGCGCGTTCACCCTCGTCGCCGTCGACGGCGAGGACCCGACCCGGGTGGTGGCCGCGCGCCGCAACTCACCCCTGGTGGTCGGGATCGGTGAGGGGGAGAACTTCGTCGGCTCCGACGTCGCCGCGTTCATCGAGCACACCCGAGAGGCGATGGAGCTGGCCCAGGACCAGGTGGTCACGATCACCCGCGAGGGAGTCGGGGTGACCGACTTCGAGGGCAACCCGGCCGAGGGCACGCGCTACCACGTCGACTGGGACCTCGCGGCCGCCGAGAAGGGCGGCTACGACTGGTTCATGCGCAAGGAGATCTTCGAGCAGCCCCGCGCGATCGCCGACTCCCTGCTCGGCAGGCACGACCAGTCGGGCCGGCTCCAGCTCGACGAGGTGCGGATCTCCGACGACGAGCTGCGCGACATCGACAAGATCATCATCATCGGCTGCGGCACCGCCAACTACGCCGGACTGGTCGCGAAGTACGCCATCGAGCACTGGACCCGCATCCCGTGCGAGGTCGACCTGTCCCACGAGTTCCGCTACCGCGACCCGATCCTGACCCGCAACACGCTCGTGGTCGCGATCAGCCAGTCCGGCGAGACCGCCGACACGCTGATGGCGATCCGGCACGCCCGCGACCAGAAGGCCAAGGTGCTGGCGATCTGCAACACCAACGGCTCGACCATCCCACGTGAGTCCGACGCCGTGATCTACACGCACGCGGGCCCGGAGATCGCGGTCGCCTCGACCAAGGGGTTCATGACCCAGATGGTGGCCTGCTACCTGCTCGGGCTCTACCTCGCACAGGCGCGCGGCACCAAGTTCGGTGACGAGATCTCCGCGGTGGTCAGGGAGCTGCAGCAGATGCCCGCTCACGTGCAGTCGGTGCTCGACGGCGCGCAGGGCATCTACGAGCTCGCGCGGTCGCTCGCGTCGACCCGCTCGGTGCTGTTCCTCGGGCGGCATGCGGGGTACCCGATCGCGCTCGAGGGTGCGCTCAAGCTCAAGGAGCTCGCCTACCTGCATGCCGAGGGCTTCGCAGCCGGCGAGCTCAAGCACGGGCCGATCGCGCTGGTGGAGGAAGGGCTGCCGATCTTCTGCGTGATCCCACCCCGCGGTCGCGACCAGCTGCACGACAAGATGGTCAGCGCGATCCAGGAGGTCCGGGCGCGTGGCGCGCGCACGATCGTGCTGGCCGAGGAGGGCGACGACGACGTCACGGCGTACGCCGACACCCTGCTGCGGCTCCCGACGGTCTCGACACTGCTGCAGCCGATGGTGGCCGTCGTACCCCTCCAGCTGTTCGCCTGCGAGCTCGCCACAGTCAACGGGCACGACGTGGACCAGCCGCGCAACCTGGCCAAGTCCGTCACGGTCGAATGACCATCTCAATGACCACTCCATGATCGTGGGAGTCGGCATCGATGTGGTCGACATCGCCCGCTTCGCGGAGTCCCTGGAACGTACGCCGAAGCTGCGAGCCCGGCTGTTCACTCACGCCGAGGCGCTGTTGTCACCGCAGTCGCTGGCCGCCCGGTTCGCCGCCAAGGAGGCCCTGGCCAAGGCGCTCGGGGCTCCTGCGGGTCTGGACTGGCAGCATGCCGAAGTGGTCAAGGAGCCATCGGGAAACCCGAGCTTCGCGCTCACGGGCACCGTGCTCGCCCGTGCCGACGACCTGTCCGTCGCCTCGGTGCACCTGTCCCTCTCCCACGACGCCGGCATCGCCTCGGCCATGGTCGTCCTGGAGTCCTGAGCGTGACCTACCCAGTGGGGGAGCCGTACCAGTCCGGACAGCTCGACGTGGGCGACGGCCACCAGATCCACTGGGAGGTCTGTGGCAACCCGGCCGGGAAGCCCGCGGTCGTCCTCCACGGTGGCCCCGGCTCGGGAGCCACCCCGTGGTGGCGCCAGTTCTTCGATCCCGAGCGCTACCGGGTGGTGCTGTTCGACCAGCGTGGCTGCGGACGGAGCACGCCGTACGCCGGAGACCCGGATGCCGACCTCTCGACCAACACGACGCAGCATCTCGTCGCCGACCTGGAACAGCTGCGCGAGCACCTCGACATCGAGGCCTGGCTGCTGTTCGGTGGCTCCTGGGGCTCCACCCTGGGACTGGCCTACGCCGTCGAGCACCCCCAGCGGGTCACCGAGATGGTGCTCTGGGCCGTGGTCACGACGCGGGCCCACGAGGTGGAGTGGCTGACCCGCGCCATGGGTCACGTCTACCCGGAGGCTCACGAGCAGTTCCTTGCTGTTCTTCGGACGGACGAGCGATCCGGCAACCTGGCCGCGGCCTACCACCGGATGCTGATGTCGGCCGACCCCCAAGCACGGGACACAGCAGCCCGCGGCTGGTGCGCGTGGGAGGACCGGCTGGCCACCTTGAGCGGGCCGGTGCAACCCAGCACGAGATTCCAGGACCCCAGGTTCCGACTGTGCTTTGCGCGGCTGGTCACCCACTACTTCGGCAACCACGCCTTCCTTCCCGACGACGGCATCGTCGGGCGGCTGGGCCGGATCAGCGACGTGCCCGTGGTGCTGGTCCGCGGAAGACTGGACATTGCCGCCCCGCTGAGCGCGGCGTGGGGGATCGCCAAGGCCCTGCCGCGGGCCGAGCTGCACGTCGTCGAGGCTGATGCGCACGGGGTCGGCGACGACACCAACGCGATCCTGCTCGCCGCCACGAACCGCTTCGCGGCGGACCACTAGGCGGCATGTCCTGCACGCCACGGTGGGCTCGTCAGAAGGTGATCACCGTCGCTGTCCTCAGATTTCGACGACGTGGATGAGGTCCTCAACACCCAGGAAGTCGTCGCCGTTGCGGGTGTAGAGGTCGAGACCGTTGGAGTGCGCCGTGGCGGCGATCAGCAGGTCCGCGAACCGGCTGCGCGGCTTGCGACCTCGCCCGACGAC
>JBBSVL010000138.1:0-7183 GCA_038233595.1 Propionibacteriales bacterium
CCGACTGCCTGACGGTGCTGATGACCACCGACGAGGCCTGTCTGATGGCTGTGCGCGAGGACCTGACCGGGAGGCTGGTCGAGAAGGCCGCCACGATCTTCGACCTGCACAACCCGCTCGCCATCAAACCCAAGACCGGCATGGTCGAGACGACTTACGTCACCCGTGCGGCGATGCCTGACCTGGTGGAGCTCCAGAACGTCGCATTCGAGGGCTTCCTGGTCCGCCGCGACGTGGTCGAGGCGATCGGGCTGCCCGACCCGACCTACTTCATCTTCTACGACGACGTGGACTTTGCGATCCGCGCTCGACGCGCCGGCTACCGGATCTGGGGTGTCCGCGACGCGGTGCTGGTGCGCCAGCTCGACTTCGACCAGCAGCACGACCTCTCGGGCTGGAAGGGTTTCTACATGTACCGGAACCTGTTCGTCGTGCACTTCCGCTACGGCGAGAACCTGCTCGTGCGGCTCAAGCCCTACCTGATCGTGCTCGCCGTACTCCTGCTCTCACCGGTCCGCGGCGGGAGCGCCGAGGCACGCAACGTGTGCAGGGCGATCCGCTCCGCACGTGGAATGCGACACGTCCCGGCCGTGGCTGAACCGTTGGGGCCCGCGCCGTCGGTAGACTGACAAGAGCCCTACGCGAGGTCAACGCGCGTGCGGGATCCTCTACCCAGGAGTGTGTGTGGAACCGGATCTTGTCATCGTCGGCTCTGGCTTCTTCGGTCTGACGATCGCCGAACGCTGCGCCCGCGAGCTCGGCCTTCGGGTGCTGGTGCTCGAACGACGCCACCACCTCGGCGGCAACGCCTACAGCGAGGCCGATCCCGAGACGGGCATCGAGATGCACGTCTATGGCGCCCACCTGTTCCACACCTCCAACGAGAAGGTGTGGGAGTACGTCAACCGGTTCACCAGCTTCACGAACTACCAGCACCGGGTGTTCGGTCAGTACGACGGTCAGGTCTACTCACTGCCGATGAACCTCGCCCTGATCAACACCTTCTTCGGCAAGATGCACACTCCGGACCAGGCGCGGGCGCTGATTGCCGAGCAGTCCAGCGAGATCGACACCGCAGCCGCGACCAACCTCGAGGAGAAGGCGATCAGCCTGATCGGCCGCCCGCTCTACGAGGCGTTCATCAAGGGCTACACCGCCAAGCAGTGGCAGACCGACCCCACCAAGCTCAGCGCGGACATCATCACCAGGCTCCCGGTCCGTTACAACTTCGACAACCGCTGGTTCAACGACACCCACGAGGGGCTCCCGGTCGACGGCTACACCGCCTGGCTGACGAAGATGGCCGACCATCCCGACATCGAGATCAGACTCAATGTCGACTTCTGCCATTCGCCCGGGGTGGCGGAGGAGTTCCGCGGCAAGGTCCCGATCATCTACACAGGCCCGGTCGATGAGTACTTCGGCAACTCGGAGGGCCGGCTGTCGTGGCGCACCGTCGACCTCGAGGCGGAAGTGAAGCATGTCGACGACTTCCAGGGCTGCGCCGTGATGAACTACAACGACCAGACGGTGCCCTGGACTCGGATCCACGAGTTCAAGCACTTCCACCCCGAGCGCACCTACCTGCCGGGCAAGACGGTGATCGTGCACGAGTACTCTCGCGCGGCGGGACCCGACGACGAGCCCTACTACCCGATCAACACCGCAGAGGACCGTGCCAAGCTGTTGAAGTATCGTGCGCTGGCCAAGGCCGAGGCTGCCAGCCTCGGGGTGCTCTTCGGTGGCCGACTGGGCACCTACAAGTACCTCGACATGCACATGGCCATCGGGTCGGCGCTGTCGATGTTCGAGAACAAGCTGGTGCCGCACTTCCGAGACGGTGCCCAGCTGACGAGCGGCGGGGACCCGGAATGATCACCCCAAACCAGTACTCGCTGCGCTCCTACTGCCCCGGGGACCCCGAATGACGACCAGACTCCTGCAGCGCCAGATCCTGCCGCTGGACCGGGACCACGACGTCCTGCCGCTGTACGTCGACGTGGAGCCATCCGTCCTGGACGCCGACAAGTACGAGATCGGGACCAACCGCAACGCCAAGGCGATGAGCGCGGTCGCCCTGCGACAGAGCACCTCGGCTGGATCGAGCCTCCATCTCGACCAGGTCGAGTCGCGCACCGCCCTTCGGGTCACCGCCGGCGACCGACTCTCCTTCGGCACCTACTTCAACGCGTTCCCCGCCAGCTACTGGCGGCGCTGGACGATCGTCGACGACGTCACCCTGACGGTGAAGCTGGTGGGCAGGGCCTCCGATGTCACCGTCTACAAGTCGATGGCCGACGGCCGGTCCCAGCGGGTCGACTCGGCCACCACCGGCGGGGAGACCTCGGAGACGTTCTCCTTCGAGCTCCCGCTCAAGCCGTTCGTCGACGGCGGCTGGTACTGGTACGACGTGGCGGCGGGTGACGACGGCGTCGTGGTCGAGTCAGCGGAGTGGACCACCGATGTGCCCGACGAACGGGTCGCGCACGGCACGGTCGACATCGCGATCACCACCATGAACCGCCCCGACTTCTGCGCCAGGCTGCTCGGCCAGCTCGGCGATGACGAGGTGCTGCGCCCCTTCCTCGATGAGGTCATGGTGATGGAACAGGGCACCCAGAGGGTGGTCGACTCGCCCGAGTTCGCCAAGGCCGGGGCAGCCCTCGGTGACACTCTCCGGATCATCGAGCAGGCCAACCTGGGTGGCTCTGGAGGCTACGCCCGGGGGCAGCTGGAGTCGGTGCGCAAGGGCACCGCGACGTACCTGATGTGCATGGACGACGACGTCGTCTGCGAGCCCGAGGGCGTGATCCGCGCGGTCACCTTCGGTGACCTCGCCCGCCGGCCGACCATCGTGGGTGGACACATGTTCAGCCTCTACGCGCGCTCGCGGATGCACAGCTTCGGCGAGATCGTGCAGCCGTGGCGGTTCTGGTGGCAGTCGGCGCCCGACGTGCACACCGACTGGGACTTCGGCTCGCGCAACCTGCGCTCCACGCGCTGGCTGCACAAGCGGGTCGACGTCGACTACACCCCTTGGTTCATGTGCCTGATCCCTCGTCAGGTGCTGGCGGAGATCGGTCTCTCGCTGCCGCTGTTCATCAAATGGGACGACTCCGAGTTCGGGCTGCGTGCGAAGGCGGCCGGCTACCCGACGGTGACGTTGCCCGGGGCCGCGGTCTGGCACATCCCGTGGACCGACAAGAACGACGCGCTCGACTGGCAGGCCTACTTCCACCAGCGCAACCGCTTCGTCGCGGCGCTGCTGCACTCGCCGTACCCCAAGGGCGGCAGGATGATCCGGGAGAGCCTGAACCACCAGGTCAAGCACATCGTCTCGATGCAGTACTCCACCGTCGCGCTGCGGCACCAGGCGCTAGAGGACGTCCTCGCCGGGCCGGAGAGACTGCACCCGGACCTGCCGGTCAAGCTCGGCGAGGTGCGGGAGATCGTGAAGTCGTTCACCGACGCCAAGCTCCATGCCGACCCGGACGCGTTCGCGCCCGTGCGCCGTAGAAAGCCGCCGCGGCACGGCAAGGACGGAACCGAGATCCCCGGCCGCCTCGCCCAGCTGCTGACGGCAGGCATCGCGCCGCTTCGCCAGCTGCGACCCACCCGGGACCTCTCCCGCGAGTTCCCCGAGACCGAGATCCGGGCGGTCGACGCCAAGTGGTACCGCCTGGCGCGCTACGACTCTGCGATCGTCTCGATGAACGACGGTGCGTCGGCCGCGCTCTACCAGCGCGACCCGGAGCAGTTCCGGGAGCTGATGGCGCGCACCACCGAGATCCACCTTCGGCTTTACCGGGAGTGGCCGCAGCTCGCGGCGCGCTACCGGGCGGCACTCGGTGAGATCACCTCTCCGGAGGACTGGGAGCAGACCTTCGCCGCCCTCAGCGGAGAACCCCGATGACCAGGAAGATGCCCTCGGGCGAGCACCCGCTCCAACAGGCCTCGCTGCAGGACAAGGACGGCCGGCGGCTCGACGCCGCAGCGCGTGCGCGCCGGCTGGCCAAGCAGCAGGCCGACGCGATGCCGGCCGTGGGTCCGGTCCAGGGGCCCAGGCTCCAGCGAGTGGTGGATGCCGAGCTCACGTCACCCGCAGCGGCGGGCGGCATCATCGGGGTCCTCCGGCAGCCCTACCTGCTCAAACTGCTGGTCGGTCGCGAGATCGCCCAGATGTACTCCGCGTCGCTGCTCGGACTGCTCTGGTCCTATGTGCAGCCCGCGATCCGCTTCTCCGTCTACTACCTGATCTTCGGCGTGCTGCTGAACGCCCACAAATCCGTTCCCAATTTCGCCATCCACCTGTTCTGCGGCATCGTGTTCGTG
This sequence comes from Propionibacteriales bacterium, assembly GCA_038233595.1. GTDB lineage: Bacteria > Actinomycetota > Actinomycetes > Propionibacteriales > Nocardioidaceae > Marmoricola. Next base: position 4,333 of record JBBSVL010000138.1, read on the forward strand.
AGCTACTTCTCCGAGGCGTTCGGTGGTGGCACCCGGTCGATCTGGTCCAACCGTGCCCTGGTCAAGAAGATGTCCATGCCACGGGAGATCTTCCCCGTGTCCCAGATGGTCGTGGCCGGGATCCACACGTTCCCCCAGATCGTGCTGCTGGGCTTCTTCTGCGCGCTGTCGGGCTTCACCACCGACCTGACCGGACTCGCTTCCCTGGTCCTCGGGATGCTGATCATCGGGCTGTTCGCGGGTGCGCTCGGGATGCTGTTCAGCGCCATCAACGTCTACTACCGCGACTTCCAGAACATCGTCGGGACGATCACCCAGTTCATGCACTTCCTGGTGCCGATGATGTACCCGATCACCACGGTGATGAGCAAGGCCCAAGGCCACCCGGTGCTCTACCAGATCTACCTGGCCAACCCCGTGGCCGAGGGCGTGATCCTGGTCCAGCGCTTCTTCTGGCACGGGGTCAACCAGGCCAACCGGGCCGGCCTCTCCCGGGCCGAGCTGAGGGGCGGCCGCTTCCCGGAGCACCTGCTGTTGCGCGGTGTGATCACCTTGCTGTTCTGCATCGCCTTCCTGTGGGTGTGCCAGAAGGTGTTCTCCCGACTCGAGCCCAAGTTCCCCGAGCGTCTGTGATGGCCACCCGATGAGCACCTCGATCCTGGTGGAGGACGTCACCAAGACGTTCACCCTGCACTACCACCGCACCTTGAAGCAGATCGCTGTGGCCACCGTGCGCCGACTGCCGCTCAGCGAGACCTTCGAGGCACTGAGCGGCGTCTCCTTCAGCGTCGAGCAGGGTGAGTCGATCGGCCTGATGGGACTCAACGGCTCCGGAAAGAGCACCCTGCTCCAGCTGATCAACGGGGTGATGGATCCCGACCATGGCCAGATCAAGACCCGTGGTCGGATCGCCGGACTGATCGCGACCGGTGCCGGGTTCCACCCGCAGCTCACCGGGCGGGAGAACCTCTTTCTCAATGCCGCGATCCTGGGCATGAACGAGGCCGAGACCAAGGCCAAGTTCGACGAGATCGTCGACTTCGCCAACGTCGGTCGGTTCCTCGACACGCCGGTCTCGCACTACTCCTCGGGCATGTACGCCCGGCTCGGGTTCTCCATCGCGGTGCACGTGGACGCCGACGTCTTCCTGGCCGATGAGGTGCTGGCAGTGGGCGACCGGCCGTTCAAGCGCAAGTGCATGGACAAGATGCAGGAGATCCGGGCGGACGGCGCCACGATCTTCTACGTCAGCCACGCGACCGCTTCGGTGCGCACCATGTGCGACCGGGTGCTGGTGCTGGAGTCCGGGCACCTCAACTTCGACGGTGACGTCGACGAGGGCATCCACTTCCTGCAGTACGACGACGACGTCGAGGGCGACGACGCCGAGGCCGAGATGGACGAGGAGCTCGGTTCCGAGGTCTGAGCAGGGTCACGAGGATCAAAATGGGCGTTGAAATGATTTAGCTCGCACCATTGTAGTTCGCTAATTACATAGTTGTTCTTATGCCATTCTGGTATCGCGGAATGTGTTAACGGTGTGAAACTTGGGGCTCGTGTGAATCCTTCCCCCCCACACCTGGAGCGCCCTCGGATGCATCTCGGCAAGGCTCGATACGTCACCTTCTGCCAGCAGTCGCTGGCCCTCGCCTGTGTCTTCGCGCTGGCCACGGCAGCAGCCGGGTTGCTCAACCTCGACATCGTGGGCCGGGCGCCCGGCGCACCGGACGCGAGGGGAGTGGTGCCGGCGGTGACCGTCGGGGACGCCTACGTGGCCACCAAACCGGTGGCCCCCAAGGTCCACGAGGTCGCGGTTCGGGGAGTGGCCTACAAGCAGTCGACCGCCCGGTCGGCTCCTGCCTCGACGCCCGCCAAAGGCCACGTCCAGAAGCAGTCGTTCCGGCTTGCAGCGTTGTCGCGTCCCGAGCGGGCCACCGGGATGGCGACGGTGGGAGCCACCTGGGACCTGAGCGACCACTTCGCCGAGAACGAGATCAAGCTCGCCGTACGCACCCTGAAGCACGGCACCTGGTCGGCCTGGAGCAAGCTGGAGTACCACGACGACCACGGACCAGACGCCGGTACCGCCGAGAGTCGCCACGTGCGGGCGGGCACCGACCCCACTGTTGTCGGCTACGTGGACTCGGTCCAGCTGCGGGCCGAGACCCGCACCGGCCGGGCTCCCCGCGGCCTCGAGCTGGCGCTGGTCGACCCGGGTGCCGGCCAGGTGCGCAAGGCGGCTCCCGGGATAGACACCGCCAAGCTGCCCACCCCGAAGAGCGCAGTCCCAGGCACCGCCACGAGCTCGCAGGCCACCGACGGGGGCTCGATTGCGCTGTCCTCGATGAAGGTGGCGCCGAAGCCGTACATCTACTCGCGCGCCCAGTGGGGTGCCGACGAGCACATCCGGGAGTCCGGCAACCCGCTCTACGGCACCATCAAGACCGGTTTCGTGCACCACACGGTCAACGCCAACGCCTACACCCCTGAACAGGTTCCGGCCCTGATCCGCGGCATCTACGCCTACCACGTGGTGGCGAACGGCTGGCGCGACATCGGCTACAACTTCCTGGTCGACCGCTTCGGCAAGATCTGGGAAGGTCGGTTCGGCGGGGTGGACAAGGCCGTCGTCGGTGCGCACACCCTGGGCTACAACGAGGTGTCGTTCGCTTTGTCGGCGATCGGCAACTACGACATCGCCGCGCCACCGCAGGTGGTGCTGAACGCCTACGCGTCGCTGTTCGCCTGGAAGCTCTCGCTCTACAACATCAAGGCGGACGCGACCCACCTGTGGGTGAAGAACCAGTACCTGGACGCGATCAACGGCCATCGCGACGTCTACTCGACTGCG
>JBBSVL010000139.1:0-7181 GCA_038233595.1 Propionibacteriales bacterium
ACGCTTCCGGGAGGAAGAGCGGGACCCGACGCCAGAAGACGACCGTATCCGCACCATCGAGGACCTCTACGACGAGGTAACCGGGCTTCCCAGGTGATCGTGGACAGCTCGGCACTGATCGCCGTCGTGCAAGGCGAGCCTGAGGGGCCGAGCTTCGCTGAGCTGATGCTTTCCGAGCGCTGCCGCATGTCCGTTGCGAACTGGCTCGAGTCGGCCATGGTGGTCGATGGTCGGTCACGCACCCACCAAGACGAGTTCGTGGAGATTCTGCAGCTGGCTGACGTGGAGCTGGTCGACGTCACCCGAGAGCAGGCGATGATTGCCCGAGCTGCACACCGCCGGTTCGGCAGAGGCTCCGGTTCAGCAGCGCGGCTCAACTACGGCGACTGCTTCGCCTACGCCCTTGCGATCAGCAGTGGGGAGCCGCTGTTGTTCAAGGGTGACGACTTCGGGCACACCGACGTCACTCCAGCGGCAGGTTGAGCAGCCGCCCGGGGGTGCTCCAGCAGACCTCGCGCAGCCACTCCTCACCCAGAGCAGGATGCACGTCACCAAGGCGGCTGAGACTCTCCAGCTGGTGGGCGTAGGGGTAGGGAATGGTGGGGAAGTCGCTGCCGAGCAGCACCTTCGGACCGAGGTCGACCAGCCGCGGGATCAGGCCCGGCGGATACGCGCCCATCTCGTTGAAGAAGTCCGTGAACACCATCGTGGTGTCGAGGTAGGTGCGGTCGTACTCCTCGGCAAGGGTGAGGAACTCGGCGTACTCCGGTGCGCCCATGTGCGCGACCACCGCGGTCAGCCGGGGGTGCCGCCGGAGCAACCGGCGCAGTGGATCGGGGCCGGTGAACGCGTTGCCGACCGGGCCCGAGCCGGCATGGATCACCACCGGGGTGCCGGCGTCGGCGAGCGCTGCCCAGGCAACGTCCAGCAGCGGGTCGTCGAGGTGGAACTCCCCCACCTGGACGTGCACCTTGAACACCTCGACGCCCGCGGCGAGCAGCTCGGGGACGTAGCCGGCCGCCTCCGGCTCGGGGTAGAGGGTCGCCGACCAGAGTGCGTCGGGCACCCGCCCGGCGAAGTCCCGCGCCCAGTCGTTGAGGTAGGTCGCGATCCCGGGGCGGTGCGCGTAGGGCAGTGCCCCGAACCGTCGTACGCCGAGGGCGCGGAGCTGGTCGACCCGCTGATGCTCGTCGCCGCGGTAGGTGATCGGCCAGGCCCGGCCGATCTTCGGGCCGGCCTGGTCGAACTGCGCCCACACCTTCGCCTGCACGTTGGCCGGCAGGAAGTGCACGTGCACGTCGTACAACCCCGGCAGGCCCAGGCTCTGCCACCAGTCGGGGACGTCGGCGTCGGTGAGCGGCGCCTGCCGTGTCGAGACGCTGGTTCCTCGCTCCTGAGCCAACGTCAGGTTCCCATGCCCTTGGAGCGGCGGCCGAGCGCCTGCTCCTTCTCGCGGTTGGCCTGCCGCTCGGCGAGCGCGTGGCGCTTGTCGTAGGTCTTCTTGCCGCGCGCCAGGGCGATCTCGACCTTGGCGCGGCCGTCCTTGAAGTACATCGAGAGCGGCACCAAAGTGAACCCGCGCTCGTTGACCTTGCTCTCGATCTTGTCGATCTCGGCCCGGTTCAGCAGCATCTTGCGGACCCGGCGCGGCTCGTGGTTGGTCCAGGTGCCCTGGGTGTACTCCGGGATGTGCACCCCGTGCAGGAATGCCTCACCGTGGTCGATCTCCCCGAACCCGTCGCTGAGCGTGGCCCGGCCGGCCCGCAGCGACTTCACCTCGGTCCCGACGAGCACCAGGCCGGCCTCGAACACATCCTCGATGTGAAAGTCGTAGCGGGCCTTGCGGTTCTGCGCGATCAGCTTGCGCCCGACTTCCCTGGCCATGACTCCAGTCTCTCAGGCGCGACCGAACCGACGGAACACGGTCTCGACGCCGGTTGCTGCGCAACCTGCTCGACCAGCGGGGGAGGTCAGAACCAGCTCATCGGGTTCTGGGCGACGCCGTCGACCATCACCGTGAAGTGCAGGTGGCAGGCGGTGGACCAGCCGGTGGTGCCGGCGTACCCGACGACCTCACCGCGGGTCACCTGCGCGCCGGTGGGCACCCGATAGGCGCTCAGGTGGTTGTAGATCACCGAGATCCCGTGGCCCTCGACCCGGCCCAGGTCCACGATCAGCCGGTTCCCCCAGGCGGTCTGGGGGTACTCCGAGATCACGGTGCCGTTCCCGGAGGCGCGCAGCGGCGTGCCGCACGGCGCGTGGAAGTCGGTGCCGTCGTGCAGGGCGCGGTACCCGAAGATCGGGTGGATGCGCCAGCCGAAGGGCGAGGTCACGTAGCCGGTGACGGGGCGCAGCAACGGCCCGTTGTTGCCCACGTTCTTCGCGCGACGCGCCCGGGCGGCCAGCATCGCCGCGATCCGGTTGTTCTCCTTCTTCAGCGCCACCAGCTGTGCCTGGTCCGACCGTTTCGCCACCAGCGCCGTACGACGTGCCAGCCGACGTGCGCGCACCAGAGCTACGACTGACCTCCCCTCGGTGGCTGCCTGCTGCTCCAGCTTCGTGCGCAGGGCCAGGTTCGCCGCAGCGGCCTTGGCCTTGACAGCCACAGCGTCCCGGGCGGCCTGTACCTGGCGCTGCTTGACCTGCAGCCGGGTGCGCAGGTCGCGCAGCTGGCCGAGTACGACGTCCGCGCGGCTCATGATGTTGCCGACGGTCTTCATCTCGGTGGTCAGGTTGGCCGGGTTGTCGGCATTGATCAGCGCGACCAGCCCGACGAGCTGTGGGTCGGCCCGCTGCATGCTGTCCGCGGCGTACCGTCCTACCTTGGCGCGTTGGTCGACCACCTGCTGCTTGCCTCGCTCGAGGTCGGCGCTGGCGTTGACGAGATCCTGGCGGGCCTGCGCCAGGTCGGCCTGCATCTGGCGGTCCACAGTTCGGGCGGCAACCAGCTGGTGGCGGGTGCCGGCGAGCTTGTGCTCTGCGGTGTGCAGCCGAGCCTGGGCGTTCTGCAACCGGTGCGCGGCCCGGACCGCAGCGTTCGAGGAGTCCTCGAGGTCGGCCTTGGCGGTCTTGATGCTGTGCTCGACCCGGTGCTTCTTGTGCTTGAGGTTGTCAGCCTGCGCCGATGGCACAGCGACCGTCGCGGCGACTGCGAAGGCGATCGCCGCCACGAGAGCGCGCTGACGAGTCGTGCTGGGGTGACGAACCACGAGGGTCTGCCTTCGTTCAGAGGGGGAAGTTGAACGGGACGACCGTAACGCGGCCTTGTCAGACTTTGAGGTATTTGCGGGTCATCACGAGTGTCGGAACCATGGTGATCACCACGCCGATGATCGCGATCCAGCCGATCGCACGCGCGGCGTCCCACCAGTCGATCCAGGCGACGACGTCCGAGTTCGGGCGCAGCAAGCCATAGATCACCACCCACATGAAGAGCAGCAGCGCTCCTGCGGACAGAGCTATCCCGATCAGCGCCGCCACGAGTGTCTCCATCAGGAACGGCAGCTGGATGTAGAGGCTGCCGGCCCCGACCAGGCGCATGATCCCGATCTCCTTGCGCCGCGCGAAGGCGGTCAGCCGGATCGTGTTGCCAACCTCGAGCACGGCAGCAACCAACAGGAAGATCGCGATCCCGATCGCCCCCCACTGCATGCCCCCGAGGAAGTCGTAGATGGGTTGCAGGAGCTTGTGCAGGTCCTGGACGCCGTCGACCCCGTCCATCCCGCTGATCGCCTGCTCGACCCCCTGGTACTGGCGGGGGTCCTTCAACGTCACCCGGAAGGACTGGTTCATGTCCTTGACGGTGACGCTCTTGTAGAGCTCGTTGCGGCTGCTGTCCTGCGACTTCGCCAGCTTCTGCAGCGCGTCGTACGCCTGCTGCTTGCTGCGGTACTGGAAGCCCTTGACCTCCGGGTGGGTCTTGATCACCTGCTCGATCGCTGACTTCTGGGGGGAGGTGACCTCACCACCGGCACAGGTGGGGACCCGGGAGTTGGCGTTGCACATGAAGACGGTGATCTGCAGCCGGGTGCCCCAGCGCTCCTCGGCCTTGTGCGCCTGCGAGTTCAGCATCAGGCCCATGCCGACCAGGGTCAGCGAGACGAACATCGTGACGATCAGCGCGATCGTCATCGACACGTTGCGACGCAGGCCGGTGCCCGTCTCCGAGAAGACATACCTCAACTGCATGAGTGAAAGAGCTCCCTAGTGCCGGTGGAATCAGTGCTGGTAGCCGTAGACGCCGCGGGCCTGGTCACGGACCACGCGGCCGTCGTCGAGCTCGATCACTCGCTTGCGCATCTGGTCGACGATGCCGGCGTCGTGCGTGGCCATCACCACCGTGGTGCCGGTGCGGTTGATCCGGTCGAGCAGCTTCATGATGCCCACCGAGGTGTTCGGGTCCAGGTTGCCGGTGGGCTCATCGGCGATCAGGATCATCGGCCGGTTGACGAAGGCTCGCGCGATGGCGACCCGCTGCTGCTCACCGCCGGACAGCTCGTCTGGCATCCGTTGGCCCTTGCCGTCCAGGCCAACCATCTCGAGGGTCTCGGGGACCACCTTGTTGACATGCGCCTTCGGCTTGCCGATCACCTGCAGCGCGAACGCGACGTTCTCCGCGACGGTCTTGCTGGGCAACAGCCGGAAGTCCTGGAACACCGTGCCGATCTGGCGACGCAGCGCAGGGACCTTCCAGCCGGCGAGCCGGTTGATCTCCTTGCCCGCGACGTAGACCCTTCCGCTGGTGGGCCGCGCCTCGCGCAGGACCAGCCGCAGGAAGGTCGACTTGCCGGAGCCGGAAGCGCCGACCAGGAAGACGAACTCGCCCTTCTCGACCTCGACGTTGACTCCCTCGAGCGCCGCCTGGGTCTGGTTGGCGTAGGTCGAGGTGACGTTCTCGAATCTGATCACAGCATCGGATGGCCGGCTATCGGGGACATGGGTGCTCGCGGCACGTCCGGCCGGTTGTCAACTCTAGGCGACCCGCCAAGCCAGTCCCCGCAGGGCACCCCAATCGGTGTTTCGCCTATCTTGAGCCCATGCCCGGAAGGACGACGCACGCACTCGTGCTCTGCGTCGGCGTGCTGCTGCTGATCGGCGGCTGCGCCAAGGGTCCGGCCGCCCCCACCGGCCCGAAGTCGGTCGCGCCGACGCCGATCACCCGGCTGAACGCCGACGCACTGGTCCTGGCACGGGTCGACTTCTGCACCCTGGTGCCGGCCGGCGCGATCCAGGACGCGGTGGGTGGCAGCGGGTCGGTCACGAAGAAGACCTGGCGCAACGGAGACCGGGCCGAGGTGGGAAACGGCGTGAGCGACGTGGTCCACGAGTTCGGCTGTAGCTGGAGCCGAGGTGGGGACGCCGCGAGCGCGTGGATCTTCGCCCGCTCGGTCAGCCCCGCCTACGCCGGGAAGGTGCTCGCGAAGACTTCTCACCGACAGGGATGTACGGCGAGCACCGGCCCACACTTCGGCACGCCCAGCCAACGCCAGGTCTGCCGGCTGGCGGACGGGTCGCACCGGGTGCGCGACAGCGGTCTCTTCGGTGACACCTGGCTGACCTGCCAGGTGAGCGGACCGGCCGGTGAGACCTCGGCGAGCATCGGCAAGCGCGCGGACGCCTGGTGCGTGCAGGTCGCCAATGCCACCAGCACCCGTCGCTGAGTCGACCTCTGTCAGGCGATGTGCTCGGCACCCCGTCGCCAGCGGATACCGGCCTCGAGGAAGCCGTCGATCTCGCCGTCGAGCACCGACTGGGGGTTGCCCGACTCGTACTCGGTGCGCAGGTCCTTGACCATCTGGTAGGGGTTCAGCACGTAGTTGCGCATCTGGTCACCCCAGGACGCCTGCACGTCGCCGCGCAGCTCATCGAGGTGCGCCTTCTCCTCGGCCTTCTTCATCACCAGCAGCTTGGCCTTGAGGATCACCATCGCCGAGGCCTTGTTCTGCAGCTGGGACTTCTCGTTCTGGCACGAGACGACGGTGCCGGTCGGGATGTGCGTGAGGCGTACGGCGGAGTCTGTGGTGTTCACCGACTGGCCACCGGGCCCAGACGAGCGGTAGACGTCAACCCGGACGTCCTCCTCGGGGAGGTCGATCTCGTCGGTCTGCTCCAGCACCGGCACCACCTCGACAGCGGCGAACGAGGTCTGCCGGCGACCCTGGTTGTCGAACGGGCTGATCCGGACCAGCCGGTGGGTGCCGGCCTCGACGCTCAGCGTGCCATAGGCGTACGGCGCGTGGATCGCGAAGGTGGCCGACTTCAGGCCCGCCTCCTCGGCATAGGAGGTGTCGAAGACCTCGACGGGGTACTTGTTGTGCTCAGCCCAGCGGGTGTACATCCGCATCAGCATCTCGGCGAAGTCTGCGGCGTCCACACCCCCGGCTCCGGACCGGATGCTGACGATCGCCTCGCGGGCGTCGTACTCACCGGAGAGCAGGGTGCGCACCTCCAGCACCTCCACCGACTTGTGGATCCGGCGCAGCTCGGTCTCGGCCTCGGCCAGGGACTCGGCGTCGTTCTCCTCCTGGGACATCTCGACCATCAGCCCGATGTCCTCGAGCCGGCTCAGCAGCGAGTGGAACCGGTCCAGCTCGCCCTGCAGCGTGGAGAGCCGGCCGGTGACCCGGGTGGCGTTGGCCTGGTCGTCCCACAGGTCCGGCACCGCCACCTGCTGCCCGAGGTCGGCGATCTCCGCCTCCATCGCAGGCACGTCGAGCACCTTGCCGATGGTCGTCATGGTTGCCTGGAGCTGTTGGATCTCGGAGTCGAAGTCGGGGCCTGCCACAAGGGCAGGTTACGGCCCGGTCCGAGGGGTGTCGAAACGTGGTGGCCGACTCTGACCCAGGCCCGCAAGAATGGCGACATGAACCTGACCCACCTGGTCGCACCCACCGTCGCCGAGGTGGCCGCTGTGCTGCCGGCGACGGGCTGGTCCCCGCCGACGTCGTGATGGACCGCGGCTTCACCCTCGAAGCCGACCCCGCAGAGGTGTGGCCGTGATTGGTGCAGGTCGGCAACGGCCGTGCCGGGTGGCGCCGGGTGGCGGAGGTCGAGGCACCCACCACCCTGGTCTATCGCTCCCAGCGCGGCCGCGCGAGCTTCTCCTGGGCCGTGGCCCTCTCCCCACACGGTCCGGACCGGACGCGCCCAGTGCGGGAGCACCACCTGCTCGTAGAAGGCGC
>JBBSVL010000140.1:0-7161 GCA_038233595.1 Propionibacteriales bacterium
CCCAGGCTGGTGAGCGCGCGCACCTCCTTGATGACGTTGATCTTCTTCTCGCCGGCGGCTTCGAGGACGACGTCGAACTCGTCCTGCTCGGCGGCCTCTTCCGCGCCACCGGCAGACCCCGCCGCGGCGGGAGCTGCTGCGGCCGCGACCGGCGCGGCGGCGGTGACGCCGAACGTGTCCTCGAACTGCTTCACGAACTCGCTGAGCTCAAGGAGGGTCATCTCCTTGAAAGCGTCGAGCAGCTCGTCGGTGCTGAGCTTCGCCATGATGGCGCTTCCTTCCGTTGGTGGCCCCGCCTCGCGACAGGTGCCGGGTTTCCAGATTGGCTGGGCCGGCCGGATGGCCGGAGCTGCCTGGTCGGCCGATCAGGCCTCGGTGGTGTCCTGTTCCTGACCCTGTTCCTGGGCGACCGGCTCACCGGAGCCACCACCTAGGACGGACGGGTCCTGCTCGGCCTTCGCCTGCAGTGCGCCGACGAGCCGGGCAGCCTGCGAGAGCGGAGCGTTGAGCAGGTAGACGGCCTGGCTCAGCGAGGCCAGCATCGCGCCGGCCAGCTTGCCCAGGAGCACCTCGCGGGACTCCAGATCGGCCAGCTTGGCGATCTCGGCGGCGTCCATCGAGGACCCGTCGACGAATCCGCCCTTGATGATCAGGGCGGGGTTTGCCTTGGCGAAGTCACGCAGACCCTTGGCCGCTTCGACCAGGTCGCCGTTGATGAAGGCGATGGCGGTCGGGCCCTTGAGCAGGACGTCGAACCCCTCGACGCCTGCCTCCTGGGCAGCGATCTTGGTCAGCGTGTTCTTGACCACGGCGTAGTTGGCGTTCTCGCCGAGAGCTCGCCGCAGGTCCTGCAGCTGCTTGACGGTGAGACCGCGGTAGTCGGTCAGCACAGCACCCGCAGAGTCGTTGAACTGCGCAACGATCTCCGCGACGTCGGCTGCCTTGTCTGGCCGCGCCATGGGGTCTCCTTCCAACGTTCATGAGGTATCCGGGACGAAAAAACGCCCCGGCCCGCGGTTCACGCAGGGCACAGGGCGTAGGGCGACCAGCTTGGTCGGAGTACTCACTGTCACCTGCGCAGGCCGCCCGCTCACGCGGACCTTCGGCACCCTGGGGTGACGACCGGCGGTCTTCGGTTTCGGGTAGATGCTAGCCGCGAGCCGGCCCGGACACCAAATCGGGTCTGCCGCTCAGAACGGTGACCTGCTGGTCGTCCGCGACGCAGGCGGCGCGGTGACCGACACCTTGCTGCCGTAGTCGCTGAACCCGATCGTGGTGGTGGAGGTGTGGCCGTCGACCTTGATCGAGGTGACCAGCTTGCGGACCAGGGACTGCTGGTCGACCCAGACGTCGTAGGTCAACGTCTTCGGCAGCAGCTTGGCGAGCCGAGCCGGGTAGCCCAGCGTCGACGCCAGCACCTTGGAGTCCAACCGTACGACGTACTTCCGGGTCTGGATCCCGTCGATCCGCCGGGTGCTGCGCGGCATGACCGCCGCCGCCTCGTCGAAGGCCTGGAGGCTCTTGGACGGGTCGGCGTTGCTCAGCGAACCGAGCAGCTGGGACAACGGCCCCCCGGCCTTCGGGTCGACCTTCAACCAAGGCTTCGCCGAGTGCAGCGCTGCGTTCTTCAGGTAGTAGATGTCGTGGACAACGATCACCGAGCTGCTCCCTGACGCGTCCTTCAGGTCGACCCTGACCGCCGGCGAGGCACCCGTCGTGGCCACGCCGGTCCCCATGATGCTGCGGCCGAGCACGGCGGTGTCCAGAGTGAAGTGGTAGGAGCCCGCCTTCTTCTGCGCTGCCGCCAGCGAGCTGCCGAAGCTGGCCTTGCCCAGGGTCGGCACCGAGCCGGCAGAGCTCGGCGATGTCGGGCTGCTCGGGGTCGCGCTCGGCGACGTCGAGCCGCTCGGGGTCGAGGACGAGGAGCTGGACGACGCGACGGGGGTGGACGCGGAGTCGGTCGTCGCGGCCGACGTACCGCCGCACCCGGCAAGCACCAGAGCCAACGCCGCGCCGAGCGCGCCAACAAGCGGTCCGGAAGGATGACGCATCAGCTGGCTCCTGGAGGCCTCAGGCCTCGTCCTCCGCGGCAACGTTGCGGGTGCGGTTCGGGTCGATCTGGACGCCCGGGCCCATCGTGGTCGACACCGTGATCTTCTTGATGTAGCGACCCTTGGAGCTGGAGGGCTTGAGCCGCAGCACCTCATCCAGAGCGGCGGCATAGTTCTCGGCGAGCTGCACCTGGGAGAACGACGACTTGCCGATGATGAAGTGCAAGTTGGCGTGCCGGTCGACGCGGAACTCGATCTTGCCGCCCTTGATGTCCGTCACGGCCTTGGCCGGGTCGGGGGTCACGGTGCCGGTCTTGGGGTTCGGCATCAGCCCGCGGGGGCCGAGCACCCGCCCGAGACGGCCGACCTTGCCCATCATGTCCGGCGTTGCGACCACGGCGTCGAAGTCGAGCCAGCCACCGTTCACCCGCTCGATCAGCTCGTCGTCGCCCACGATGTCGGCGCCGGCCGCGCGCGCGGCCTCGGCCTTGTCTCCGCTGGCGAAGACCAGGACCCGGGCGGTCTTGCCGGTGCCGTGCGGGAGGTTGACGGTGCCGCGGACCATCTGGTCGGCCTTGCGGGGGTCGACACCGAGCCGCATGGCCACGTCGACTGTCTCGTCGAACTTCTTCTTGGTGCCGGAGGTGGCGAGCTTGATCGCGGGGAGCGGGGCGAAGATCTCGTCCTGGTCGAACGACCCGGCGGTCTCTCGGTAGGTCTTGCTGCGCTGCATGACTGGTTCTCTTCTCTGTTGTCTCTGCCAGGTGTGGTCGTCGGGGCCAGCGCGGCCCTGCCACAGGTGCTTGGGTTGATCGGTTGGTCTCGACGTCGGTTGCTGCGCAACCGGCTCGACCACCGCCGGGTCGGCGCTACTCGGTGGTCACACCCATCGAGCGGGCGGTTCCTTCGACGATCTTCATCGCGGCCTCGACGTCGTTGGCGTTGAGGTCGGGAAGCTTGGTCGTGGCGATCTCCCGGATCTGGTCCTTGGTGAGCTTGCCGACCTTCTCCTTGTGGGGAACGCCCGAGCCCTTCGCGAGACCGGCAGCCTTCTTGATCAGCTCGGCAGCCGGCGGGGTCTTCGTGACGAACGTGAACGACCGGTCTTCGAAGATCGTGATCTCGACCGGGATGACGTTGCCGCGCATCGCCTCAGTGGCTGCGTTGTAGGCCTTGCAGAACTCCATGATGTTCACGCCGTGGGGACCGAGTGCGGTGCCCACGGGAGGTGCAGGAGTTGCCGCCCCGGCCTGCAGCTGCACCTTGACCAGGGCAGCAATCTTCTTCTTCTTGGGAGGCATTGCTTACATTCTCTTTCTCTCGTGGTCATGACGGGGGTTGCCCTGCCACATGTACTGGGTCTGGAGGGTGCTCAAACCTTCTCGATCTGGTTGAAGCTCAGCTCGACCGGAGTCTCCCGGCCGAAGATCTCGACGAGGGCCTTGACCCGCTGGCCCTCCACGTTGATCTCGGTGATCGTGGCGTGGAGCGTCGCGAACGGACCGTCGACGACCATCACCGAGTCGGAGACGTCGAAGTCGCTCACCTCGACCTGCTTGCGTGCGGTGGCGGTCGTCGTACGCCCACCGGAGGCAGCCGCGGCGGCGGTGTCCACCTCGGCCTGGACGGCCGGGGCGAGCATGTTCTCGACCTCATCCAGACTCAGCGGGATCGGCTGGTGGCTGTGCCCGACGAAGCCGGTGACAGACGGGGTGTGCCGCACCGCGGACCAGGACTCGTCGGTGAGGTCCATCCGGACCAGGACGTAGCCGGGCAGCACGGTGCGCTTGACCAGCTTGCGCTGGCCGTTCTTGATCTCGGCGACCTCTTCGGTCGGCACCACGATCTCGTGGATGAAGTCCTCCATGTTCAAGGAGGTGGTGCGGTTCTCGAGGTTGGCCTTCACCCGGTTCTCCATGCCGGAGTAGGTGTGCACGACGTACCAGTCGCCGACCTTCTCGCGCAGGGCCTGCCGGAACTCCTCCATCGGGTCGGAGGCGGGCTCGTCGACCGAGGCCCCATTGTCGACAGTGTCGTCGGCGACGTCGGCGTCGTCGGCGTCGTACTGGCCCGAGTCGCTCACCTCGGCCGGGACCAGCTCGTCGAGGACCTCGCCCGGCGCCACGTCGACAGGGCTGTCGTCACTGGGCTCCGCGGACGTGGTCTCCGCGGCGTCGTTGGACCCGGTCGGGTCGGTGGGGTCGGTGGGCTCTTGGGTCGTCTCGACCTCAGGGTCCTCGACCGGAGTCTCCGGTGTTTCGTCGAACTGCTGCGACACGGTTGGTTCCGTCACCTTCTCGTTTCGGTGGTGCACGTCTGTGGGCGACCGGGCCGGTCGCGGTGCGGCTAGCTGGTCTTGCCGCCGCCGAACAGGGCGAACACCGCCTTGCCGAACCCCAGGTCGAACAGGGACACCATGGCCATGAAGATCATCACGAACGCCACCACGACGATGAAGTACGTGATCAGCTGCTCCTGGGTCGGGTACACCACCTTGCGGAGCTCGGCGACGGCCTGACGGTAGAACGTGATCGGGCTGGTCCGCTCCGGTTTACTGCTGCTGCCGGCGGAACGCACCGACTTGCTGTCGGTCACGGTCTACTCCTTCATCGGTCGAGGTGATTGCGTCTGTCATCCTTCGCAGGGCACGAGGGACTTGAACCCCCAACCTTCGGTTTTGGAGACCGATGCTCTGCCAGTTGAGCTAGTGCCCTACGGGACTCTCCGGGCAGGCAGAAGCATGGCTGGAAAGCGCCGTGCACCGAGTTTACGGCGGTAGACCAGCGGAAGTCGAACCGATGGGTGCGGACGGGTGCGTGCCCTGTCACTGCGGTCTGGGAACATGGCCCGGTGACCAGCGACAACCCCTCTGCCCCTAGCGGACCCACTCACCTCGCCGACCGCGCGGCGGAGGAGGTCTCCGGCTTCCTGGACGAGCAGCGCATGGCGTATGACGAGCTCAAGGGTCGCGGCCTGCGTCTCGACCTGACCCGCGGCAAGCCGGCGACCGCCCAGCTCGACCTCTCCAACGGGCTGCTCACGCTCCCGCGCTCACCGTACGACCAGGCCGGCGTCGACACCCGCAACTACGGTGGGCTGGAGGGGATCGCGGAGCTGCGCGCGATGTTCGCGGACCTGCTCGGGGTCGAGCCGGACCAGGTGGTCGCCGGCGGCAACTCCAGCCTGGTGATGATGCGCGAGGTCCTCACCGACCTGTGGCTCAAGGGCGCCGTGGACGGTGAGCGACCCTGGGGCCAGGAGAAGAGGGTCACCTTCGTCTGCCCGGTCCCGGGCTACGACCGGCACTTCACCTTGCTCAGCTGGTTCGGCATCGACACGGTCACCGTCGCGATGAACCAGGACGGTCCCGACGTGGACGCCGTCGCGCGGCTGGTCGCGGACGACCCGTCGGTGAAGGGCATGTGGATGGTGCCGACGTACGCCAACCCGACAGGCTCGATCATCACCCAGGAGATCGCCGAGCGGCTGGCCTCGATGCCGACCGCCGCCCCGGACTTCAAGATCTTCTGGGACAACGCCTACGCCTTCCACCACTTGACCCAGGACGAGGCGAAGAGCGCCGACATCTTGTCGCTCGCGTCGGCAGGAGGCCATCCGCACCGGCCGATCATGTTCGCCTCCACCTCGAAGATCACCTACGCCGGCGCCGGCGTGGCGTTCCTGGCCGGATCGGTCGAGAACGTGCGCTGGTACGTCGGGCACCTCGGCAAGGGCGCGATCGGACCGGACAAGCTCAACCAGCTCCGACACGCCCAGTTCTTCGGCACCCCGCAGGGCGTCCGCGACCACATGGCCAAGCACCGGGCGATCATCGCGCCCAAGTTCGCCGAGGTGGAACGGATCCTGCTCGAACGGCTCGGCGGGCTGGGCGTCGCGACCTGGACCAAGCCGGCGGGGGGCTACTTCGTCAGCCTCGACGTCCTCGACGGCACCGCTTCGCGGGTGATCGAACTGGCCCGCGAGGCCGGCGTAGCGCTCACCCCGGCCGGCTCGGCGTTCCCCGGCAAGGACCCGCGCGACCGGAACATCCGGATCGCGCCGACCTTCCCCGAGCTGTCCGAGGTGACCGCGGCGATGGAGGCGGTCACTACCTGTGTCCTGCTCGCAGCGGCGGAACAGGTGGCCGGCCCCTGACAAGCCTGACCAGCCCGACCAGCCCGCCCGGCCCGGCGCGCGACCTCCGGACGCTGCCGAAGGCGCACCTGCACCTGCACTTCACCGGCTCGATGCGACACTCGACGCTGCTCGAGCTGGCCGAGCGCGACGGGATCGTGCTGCCCGACGCGCTGGTCGAGGGCTGGCCACCGACGCTGTCCGCCGCGGACGAGAAGGGCTGGTTCCGCTTCCAGCGGCTCTACGACGTCGCCAGGTCGGTGCTACGCACCGAGTCCGACGTACGCCGACTGGTGCTGGAGTCCGCCGAGGACGACGTGGCCGACGGCGGCAGGTGGCTGGAGATCCAGGTCGACCCCAGCGGGTACGCCGCGCGGTTCGGCGGCGTCACCCCCTTCACCGACCTGGTGCTGGACGCCGTCCGGGATGCCTCCGCGCGCACCGGGCTGGGCATCGCGGTGGTGATCGCGGCCAACCGCACCCGGCACCCGCTCGACGCCCGGACCCTGGCCCGGCTCGCTGCGCAGTACGCCGGACGCGGCGTGGTGGGCTTCGGGCTCTCCAACGACGAGCGCCGCGGGCGGACCAGCGACTTCGTTCCCGCCTTCCGGATCGCGGAGCGAGCCGGGCTGCTCGCGGTGCCGCACGGTGGCGAGCTGCTCGGACCGGACCACATCCGGGTCTGCCTGGACGAGCTGCACGCCGGCCGTCTCGGGCACGGGGTCCGGTCTGCAGAGGACCCGGCGCTGCTCGACCGGATCGTGGCCGCCGGGGTGGCGCTGGAGGTGTGTCCGACCTCGAACGTCGCGCTCGGGGTGTACTCCGACCTCAGCTCGGTGCCGCTGCCGCAGCTGCTGGCCGCGGGCGCAACCGTCGCGCTGGGGGCTGACGACCCGTTGCTGTTCGGCTCCCGGCTGGTCGGGCAGTACGCCACCATGCGCGCGGCACACGGGCTGACCGACCACGATCTCGCCGA
>JBBSVL010000141.1:0-7160 GCA_038233595.1 Propionibacteriales bacterium
CGCCAGGACGGCACCGTGGTGATCGAGGGCGTGATCCGGCTCTGGGTGACCGAGAAGCCGGGGCGTCAGCAGCCCCGCCCTGTGAGAGAGTGACCAGGCATCGGCAACCGTTCTTGCGGAGTTTCCCACGACCGAGGAGCAGCAACGTGACGCAGATGAGCAAAGCCGACACGGCCCCCAGCGACACCGTCGTGCCCCCGCAGCCGGCACCGTCCCCGATCCCGGTGCCGTCACCGGAGCCGTTCCCCGGGCCCTCGCCCGAACCGTCGCCGACCCCACAGCCCGTCCCGTCGCCGCCACCGTCTCGTCCGGATCAGCCTCCGGCCCCGATCCCGGAGCCCGCCCCGGTGTAAGGCGCCCGGGCGGGCGCCACGGCGGGCGCCACGGCGGGCAACACGCCCACTGAGCCCGCGTCGTTGGCGCTGCACACCCCGCACAGCTGGATCTGCTGGACGCCGTACCCTTGAGCGGTCATGAGCGCCGATCCCCGCACCTACCAGGTCCGCACCCACGGGTGCCAGATGAACGTGCACGACTCCGAGCGGCTGAGCGGACTGCTGGAGGACGCCGGCTACGTCGCCGTCGCAGGAAGTGACACCGCTGACGTGGTGGTGTTCAACACCTGCGCGGTGCGGGAGAACGCCGACAACAAGCTCTACGGCAACCTGGGCCACCTGGCGTCGGTCAAGGCGAAGCGACCCGGCATGCAGATCGCCGTAGGCGGCTGCCTGGCGCAGAAGGACCGCTCCACGATCACCAAGAAGGCGCCCTGGGTCGACGTGGTCTTCGGCACCCACAACATCGGGTCGCTGCCGGTGCTGCTGGAGCGCGCGCGGGCACTCGACGAGGCCCAGGTCGAGATCCTCGAGTCGCTGGAGGTCTTTCCGAGCACGCTGCCCACCAAGCGCGAGTCGGCGTACGCCGCCTGGGTGTCGATCTCGGTGGGGTGCAACAACACCTGCACGTTCTGCATCGTGCCGAACCTGCGCGGCAAGGAGCGTGACAGGCAGCCCGCCGCCATCATCGCCGAGATCGAGGCACTGGTGGCCGAGGGCGTCACCGAGGTCACCCTGCTCGGGCAGAACGTGAACACCTACGGCGTGGAGTTCGGTGACAGGCTCGCCTTCGGCAAGCTGTTGCGGGCCTGCGGCCAGATCGCCGGTCTGGAACGCGTCCGGTTCACCTCCCCGCACCCGTCCTCGTTCACCGACGACGTGATCGCCGCGATGGCCGAGACCCCCAACGTGATGCACCAGCTGCACATGCCGTTGCAGTCCGGTTCGGACAAGGTGCTGCGGGACATGCGCCGGTCCTACCGGCAGGAGCGCTTCCTGGGGATCATCGACCGGGTGCGCGCCGCGATGCCGGATGCGTCGATCACCACTGACATCATCGTCGGCTTCCCCGGCGAGACCGAGGCAGACTTCCTGGAGACCCTGAAGGTGGTTCGCAAGGCTCGTTTCTCCGGCGCTTTCACCTTCCAGTACT
The DNA here is from genome assembly GCA_038233595.1 of Propionibacteriales bacterium. Lineage (GTDB taxonomy): Bacteria > Actinomycetota > Actinomycetes > Propionibacteriales > Nocardioidaceae > Marmoricola. Next base: position 1,489 of record JBBSVL010000141.1, read on the forward strand.
CCAAGCGCCCGGGCACGCCCGCCGCGACGCTCGAGGACCAGGTGCCGCGCGAGGTGGTCCAGGAGCGATACGAACGGCTGGTCGCGCTCGCCGACGATGTCGCGTGGAGCGAGAACAAGGCTCTGGTCGGACACAACCTGGAGCTGATGGTGGCCGAAGGGGAGGGTCGCAAGGACGTGGCGACGCACCGGCTCAGCGGGCGGGCGCGGGACAACCGACTGGTGCACTTCACGGCCGTGGACGCGGCGGGCAACACGCTCGACGTGCGGCCCGGTGACATGGTCGAGGTCGAGGTGACGTACGCCGCCCCGCATCACCTGGTCGCCGACGGCCCGGTCGGCGCGGTCCGTCGTACCCGCGCCGGCGACGCCTGGCAGGCACGTACGGCGGCGCCCAGCACCGCGGTGTCGCTCGGCCTGCCGCAGGTCGGGCCACCGGCGCAAGTCTAGGCGGGCGTCCCCTTGTCCGAGGCGTCGCCGGGCTCGGTCAGGGTCTCCTTGCCCTCGTCGGCCGGATCCTTCGAACTGTCCTCGGGGTGGGAGCCTGCGCCGTCGGACTCGTCCATCTCCTCGGCCTGCTCGATCTCCTCGGGCACCTCCTCGGCCATCACCTGGGCCGATCGTGGCGGGTCCGGGATCTGCGGATCGGGCTCGACGGCCTCCCAGTCGCCGACGGCGTCGACGCCGCCGGGCCCGTCGGGGCGTTGGCGGTCGGTGTGCGGTTCGGGTGCTTGGGGGTGGTCAGACATGGGTGGCCTGCTCCTCAGCCGGACGGGCTGCTCGGGTCGGTAGGCAGGCCGGGCTCGCTGGCTCCGCCCGGGTCGGTCCCGGGCGCAGGGCCCGTGGGCGCCTGCGGGTCGGGGGCGGGACCCGGCCTGGGAGGTCCAGGTTTCGCCGTGTCGGTCTCGCCGAGGTTGTCCACCGCCCTGCCGGCCGCCTTGGTGCCGCGCTCGATCTTGTCGGAGTACTTGCCTCCGGTCTTCCGGTCGATCGCGTCTCCGGCCTTGTCCAAGCCTTGTTTGATCTTGTCGCCGTGCTCGGTCGCCGCTTCGGTCAGCTTCTGCTTGGCATCGTCGAGGAAACCCATCGGTTCACTCCTTCTGGTCGGATGGTGGCGCCGACTACTGCTCGGCGTCGCCGCCCTGGTCACCTGTCTTGTTCTGAAGGGAGGCTGGGCTTCGACCTTTGCACCTACGAAGGGAACGGACAAGTCCCGAGCCGTGCACGCGGGGCGCTTTGACAGACTCAGCCCATGCCCGTCGCCGCGTCCTGGACCATCGCAGTGGTCGGGGCGACCGCCACCGGCAAGAGCGACCTCGCCCTGGACCTGGCCGAGCGGTTCGGCGGTGAGGTGGTCAACACCGACTCGATGCAGGTCTACCGCGGCATGGACATCGGCACGGCGAAGCTGCCCGTGGCCGAGCGTCGCGGCATCCCGCACCACCTCATCGACATCGCGGACATCGGTGAGTCGGCCAGTGTCGCGGACTTCCAACGCCTGGCTCGGGCGGTGATCGAGGACTGTGTGGCTCGTGGGGTCGTCCCGGTCCTGGTGGGTGGTTCGGCGCTCTACACGCGGGCGGTGCTCGACCGGCTGGACTTCCCGGGGACCGATCCGGTGCTGCGACAACGCCTCGAGACCGAGCTCGCCGAGCTGGGCGCCGCTGCCCTGTACGCGCGGTTGCGCCACGTGGACCCGGCGGCTGCCGCGGCCATCGAACCGGCCAACGGGCGACGCATCGTCCGGGCGCTGGAGGTCGTCGAGCTCACCGGTGGACCGTTCCTCGCGCGGCTGCCGGAGCCGTCGTACGCCCGGCCGGGGACGGTCCAGATCGGCGTCGACATCGACCGTGCGACGTTGGACCAGCGGATCGCGCAGCGCGTGGAGCGGATGTGGCAGCACGGTCTGGTCGACGAGGTGCGTGGGCTCGTCCGGCACGGCCTGCAGGCGAGTCGTACGGCGAGCCAGGCGTTGGGCTACCGACAGGTGCTGTCGTTCCTGGCCGGCGAGGTCACCGAGGCGCAGGCGATGGAACAGACCGTCGTCGGGACCCGGCGCTTCGCCCGCAGGCAGGACGCGTGGTTCCGCAAGGACCCTCGGGTGACCTGGGTGAGGTGGGACGACGAGGGCCGCGTGACCAAGGCATGCGAGGCGGTCGGCTACTCGCGCCCGACCAGGTAGGAGAGCACCAGGAAGCTGAGCACCAGCGAGATGGCGGTGCCCGTGCCGGTCGGCAGGAGCAGCAGCGGCGCCGTGGTCAGCAGCAGTACGTCGACACCGCGGATCACGCTGCCGTACAGGTTGGTGGGCACCCCACCTGCCGGGGTCGAGACGAGTGGGCGGGTGTAGTCGGGGGGGCGGCCGGTGACCCAACGGGTGGCCGAGGCGAGCGCGCTGGCCGCGACGGTCACCCCCAGCGGCACCACCTCCGCCCACGGTCGACCCTCGGCCGCATGCAGCGCAGGCACAGTGGCCAGGCCGAAGACCAGAAGACATCCCGCGGGGACCGCCAGCGTCGCCATCCGGGTGGTGGCGACCGGGAACGGCATCGCCCGGATCAGGCTCGGGGTGCGGGTGATCACGCGCATCGAGGTGAGCAGCCGCAACCCGGCCACGAACCCGGTCAGGGCCGCGATCAGCACCACGACGCGACCCGCACCGGCGGTCGCCGCGGTGTACGGCACGACCACGGAGGCAAGCAGCACCAGCGGCACCTGAGGACTTCGAAGCAGCCGGACCAGGTCGTAGGTGACCAGAGCGGCCGGGCCTCCGGGTCCGCCCCGGCGCGGGCGGACGGCGCCGCGCCCGGCCCAGCGGTGCGCGAGCAGCACGTCGTAGACCAGGGCCAGGTCGAGGGTGGCGAGCGCCCCGGAGAGCCCCGGAGCGAGGGATCCGCCGCGAGCCACATCGACCCGTCGCAGCCTCCCGATGTCGCGCAACGAGATGACCAGCAGCAGCACTGCCAGCAGCGCCGCGACCACGATGCCGACCAGCCAGCCGGTGGGCACGCCCGGCGCGCCGGTGAGGGGTACGGCGGTCAGGGCCAGCAGCAGCAGCCCGACCCAGAGCAGGACCCCGAGCAGCAGGGCGAGCACACGGCCGAGGAGTCCGCCGCGCGACTGGGAGACCGCAGCCAGCGCCACGACGACCACGGAGACCACCGCCGCCGAGCCCACGAACGCGAGCAGCGCCGAGCTGGCGAAACCACCCAGCGAGGCGGAGGCGACGGCGACCAGACCGGTCAGACCGACCGAGATCAGCACCGTCCACACCAGCCGCGGCCGGAGCACCGCGGCGCGATCGACGGGGCTGGGCAGCAGCCAGGTGCCGACCGCGGGGGAGGCGAAGACCGGGCCGAAGAGCCGCGCGACCGAGAGCACCATCAAGACAGCGGCCAGCGCGGCCAGCCACGGGAGCAGGGTGCGCGCCTCCTGGCAGCCGGGGGTGGTGCACAGCCTGGCGCCGACACGGCGCACGTTGAGCACCACGTTGGTGGCCATCGAGCCGAACATCAGTGTCACGAACAGCGCGATGTAGGCGTCGGAGAGCGCATCCATCAGCTTCTTGTTCGCACGTCCACGCCGCCAGTGCCGGATGTCGCCACGCAGCTCGCGTACCTCCGCCGCACCGCTCACTTCGTGCTCGCGCCTACGTCGATCACCTGGGCGTCGATCGCCTCGAGCAGCTGCGGGGCGTGGCTGGCCAGGAGCACGCCGAGGCCGGCGGCCTTCTCCTTGCGCAACCGTTCGGCGAGCCACTCCACGCCGGCCGCGTCCAGCCGCTGCTCCGGCTCGTCGAGCACCAGCAGCCGCCGCGGCCGCACGAACGCGCTCGCCAGCGACAGCCGGCGGCGCTGGCCGGAGGAGAGCGTGCCCGGCAGCTGGCCCGACTGTGCGATCAGGCCGACCTCGTTGAGCACGTCGTCGACCACCGACTCGGCGTCCTCGACCCGGTGGGCACGGGCAAACAGGTCGAGGTGCTCGACCACGCTGAGGTCAGGGAAGAAGTCCATGTCGTCGAGCACGATCGCCAGGTCGGCGCGCACGCTGGGAGAGCGCTCGTCCAGCGGACGACCGTCCAGCTCGACGGTGCCGGCGGTGGGCTTGTCGGCCCCGGTGATGCAGCGGAGCACGGTCGACTTCCCGGCGCCATTGCGGCCGACCAGGGCCAACGCCGTACCAGCCTCGAGGTCGAGGTCGAAGTCGCTGACCACGTCGATCTCGCCGAACCGGCGACGCAGTCCGCGCACCCGCAGCAGCGGCGGCGGGGCGGCCTTCTTCTTCTTGCTCACTGACCCAGCGTCCCAGATGAGGTCACTACGCTGAGCGGGTGGACATCGCATTCGTCAAGGGACACGGCACCGAGAACGACTTCATCCTGCTGCCCGACGCCAACGGACGGCTCGACCTGACCCGTGAGCAGGTCGCGGCCCTGTGCCACCGACGGTCCGGGATCGGGGCCGACGGAGTGATCCGGGTGGTGCGCTCCGACGCCACCCAGGACCCGGCGGCAGTGGCGGCCCGGGGGGACGCAATCTGGTTCATGGACTACCGCAACGCCGACGGTTCGCTCAGCGAGATGTGTGGCAACGGGATCCGGGTGCTCGGGCTCTACCTGGCCACCCATGCCGACGTCGACCCGCGCAGCCCGCTGCCGGTCGCCACCCGTGACGGGGTCAAGGTGCTGACCTTCAACACCGGGGGGATCACCGTCGACATGGGCTCCCCGCGCTTGCACGGCGAGTCCACGATCTCCGTCGGCGAGCGCAGCTGGCCGGTCACTCACGTCAGCATCGGCAACCCGCACGCGGTGGCGTTCGTGGACGACCTGGCCGAGGCCGGCTCGCTGGACGAGCAGCCCGGCTACGACCACGAGGTCTACCCCGAGAGCGTCAACATCGAGTTCGTACGACGCGTGGGCGAGCACCACGTGGCGATGCGGGTGCACGAGCGCGGCTCCGGGGAGACCCGGTCGTGCGGCACCGGGGCGTGTGCCGTGATGGTCGCGGCCGCGACGCAGGACCATTCCGAGCGCGGCACGCCGTACACCGTGGACCTGCCGGGTGGCACCCTCCAGGTGACCTGGACCGAGGACGACCGGATCCTGATGACCGGCCCCGCGGTGCTGGTGGCCGAAGGCATCGCCGAGGTCTGAGTCCTTGTGGTGGTCGAGCAGGGCGCCCTGGCGCCCGACGTCGAGACCTTCGTGCGGGTCTCGACGCGCTCGCTGGCGCTCGCTGCTCGACCACCGTCGCTGGCGCTCGCTGCTCGGCCACCGGGAATGGCGTCCTATGCTCACCGGCATGGACATCACAGGAGCCAGTGCAGTCGTCACCGGTGGCGCCTCCGGCATCGGAGCAGCAGCCGCCCGTCAGCTCGCAGCCAGGGGTGCGAAGGTCGTCGTGGCCGACCTGAACGTCGAGTCGGGTGAAGCCCTGGCGAAGCAGATCGGCGGTGCGTTCGTCGCGGTCGACGTGACCAACACCGACCAGATCAAGGCCGCCGTCGCGAAGGCCGAGGAGCTCGGGCCGCTGCGCGTCCTGGTCAACTCCGCCGGCATCGGCTGGGCACAGCGCACCGTCGGCAAGGACGGGACCTTCGAGTCCGCCGCCGACCTCGACGCCTTCAAGAAGGTGATCGCGATCAACCTGATCGGCACCTTCGACTGCATCC
>JBBSVL010000142.1:0-7144 GCA_038233595.1 Propionibacteriales bacterium
CCGTTTTGCGTGCCTACGAACTGATGCTGATCCTCGACCCGGATCTCGAAGAGCGCACGGTGCAGCCCTCGCTCGACACCTACCTCAACGTCGTCCGCAGTGACGGCGGCACGGTGGAGAACATCGACATCTGGGGTCGTCGCCGGCTGGCGTACGAGATCGACAAGAACGCCGAAGGCATCTACGCCGTTGTGACGCTGCAGGCCGAGCCTGCCACCGTCAAGGAGCTGGACCGCCAGCTCACGCTGAACGAGTCCGTGCTCCGCACCAAGGTCATCCGGCCCAACATCCGCTGACGCCGGAACCCACCAGGACACGGAACACCCCAGGACCTCAGGAGAAGCCATGGCAGGCGAGACCGTCATCACCGTCGTCGGCAACCTCGTCGACGACCCGGAGCTGCGTTTCACCCCCTCGGGTGCGGCCGTGGCGAACTTCCGGATCGCATCGACGCCGCGCACCTTCGACAAGAACACCAACGAGTGGAAGGACGGCGAAGGCCTGTTCCTGTCCTGCTCGGTGTGGCGCCAGGCTGCGGAGAACGTCGCCGAGTCGCTCCAGCGCGGCATGCGGGTGGTCGTCCAGGGCCGACTCAAGGCCCGCTCGTACGAGACCCGCGAGGGTGAGAAGCGCACCGTCTTCGAGATCGACGTCGACGAGGTGGGCCCGAGCCTGAAGTACGCCACCGCGAAGGTCACCAAGGTGTCCCGCAGCGGTGGTGGGGGTGGCTACAACGCGCCGTCGAGTGGAGGCGGTGCCAGCGGCGGCGGCGACGACCCGTGGGCCACCGGCGGCGGCCAGGCTGCTCCGCAGTCGGGCGGCGGCCAGCCACAAGGCGGCGCCCCATCGGGGGCCCAGGGACAACGCGACCCGTGGGCCGGTGGCTCCAACGACGAGCCGCCCTTCTGAACGGCGGTGGTTGAGGAGGCCGTTCTGCGGCCGTCTCGAAACCAACAAACCAAGCCAACCAACCATTCCGGCGCGAGCCGGGCTCACTCTGCCGATCTCAGGTAGAGCCTGAAAGGAGCACCACAATGGCCAAGGCAGTGATTCGCAAGCCCAAGAAGAAGGTTTGCCAGTTCTGCAAGGACAAGGTGACCTACGTCGACTACAAGGACACCAACCTGCTGCGCAAGTTCATCTCCGACCGCGGGAAGATCCGCGCTCGCCGCGTCACCGGCAACTGCGTGCAGCACCAGCGCGACGTCGCCATCTCGATCAAGAACGCCCGCGAGGTCGCCCTGCTGCCCTACTCGTCCGCCGGACGCTGAGAAGGAGTCGGACATGAAGCTCATCCTGACTCAGGAAGTGACCGGTCTCGGCAGTGCCGGGGACGTGGTGGAGGTCAAGGACGGCTACGGCCGCAACTACCTCGTGCCCAACGGCGTCGCGATCCGCTGGACCAAGGGCGGCGAGAAGACCATCGAGTCGATCCAGAAGTCGCGTGACGCCCGGGCGGTGCGCGACTCCGACCATGCCGCGCAGGTGAAGGCCAAGCTCGAGGGCGCGACCTTCAACGTCCCCGTGCGCGCCGGTGACGGCGGCCGGCTCTTCGGCGCCGTGACGGTCTCCGAGATCGCGGTCGCGATCAACCAGGCTGTGACCGGTGACCAGGTGGACAAGCGGACCATCGTGGTCGGGAACCCGATCAAGTCGCTCGGCTCACACTCCGTCACCGTCAAGGTGCACGACGAGGTCGAGGCGAAGGTGAACCTCAACGTCGTCGTCGGCTGAACGGCCTGACCTACGACCCGGCAAGGGCCGCCCCGGACCTCCGGGGCGGCCCTTGGCATGTCCGTGTGCGCTACTCGTCGGGCCCGGCGCGCTCGGCTGGACGGGGATGGAACTCGAGCGGGCCGGGGCCACCCAGCCAGGTGCGCCGGTGCACCCGGAACAGGTAGTAGACGAACACCAGGTTGACCAGCCCGATGGCGAGCAGGGTCGGGCTCTGCAGTGCCTTGACCGCACCGCCGTACGCGATCACCGGGAGCAGGACCAGTGCCCCGAAGGCCCAGGTGAGGAGCCCGAAGCGACCGGCCACCAAGGTGTCCCGGGGCGTCCGCGCGATCCCGGCCTGGCCGAGGGTGCGGGACAGGAACAGCCCGAACAAGGCCTGTGGCAGGGCCACGAACCACTGGAACGAGACCTGGATGTGCCGGTTGTACTCCGGCGCGAGCAGGTGGTTGACCTGCGGGAACCACAGCGGCACGCTCACCACGAACGCGACGACTGCGAACCACTTGGCGATGTCCACGTCGAGGTGCACCCCGAGCGCCCACACGCCCGCGATCACGAACGCCCAGCCGACCGGGTCCGGGAGCGCGTCGTAGAACGCCCAGGCCGGGTGCGGGTTGCGCGGGAAGTTCGCCGGCAGCAGCACGATCACCATGCCCATGCCGATCTTCTGCAACGGCGTCACGCGGCCACCTTAAGCGCCGACCCGGAGCCAGGTGGTGCCACGGGCCCGGGCCAGGAGTACGACGGCCCGTCCGCCGATGAAGGCCACGCAGAACGCCACCCACAACCAGGCCAGCGAGCCGGCGCCGAGCACCGCCACGGCAGCGGCCGGGGCGAACGCGACCAGCACCACCAGCCCGGCCCAGGCCAGGTAGCGGCCGTCCCCGGCGCCGATCAGTACCCCGTCGAGCACGAACACGACCCCGGCGAGGGGCTGGGCGACCGCCGCGATGACCAGCACCGGCACCAGCATCGCCCGGACCGCCGGGTCGCTGGTGAACATCGGGCCGAGCAGCGGTGACAGGGCGGCGAGCAGTAGACCGGTGAGCACGCCGCTGGCCAGCCCCCAGCGCACCAGCTGGTCGGTGACCGCCCGGGTGCCGGCGACATCGCCGGCACCGAGGTACCGCCCGGTGATCGCCTGCGCGGCGATCGCGATCGCATCGAGCGTGAAGGCCAGGAACGTCCAGATCGTCATCGCCAGCTGCATCACGGCCAGGTCCTCGCTGCCGAGCCGGGCTGCGCCGTAGGTCATCAGGAGCAGCGAGATGCGCAGAGTCAGGGTGCGCAGCAGCAACGGAACGCCGGCCCGGGCGGCTGTGGCGATGCCGTGCCGGTCGGGCTGCAACGGCACCGACGTACGCCGTGCTCCGCGGACCACGACCCAGACCAGGGCGGCCGCCGAGCCGACCTGGGCGACAAGGGTGCCCAGCGCGGACCCGGCGATGCCGAGGGCAGGGACGAGCCCCGGCACGCCGTAGACCAGCGCCAGGTTGAGGAGCACGTTGACCGCGTTGCCGGCCACCGCGACAACCAGCGGGGTCCGGGTGTCCTGGAGCCCGCGGAGCACCCCGGTCGCGGCGAGCATCAGCAGCAGCGGGGCGGCGCCGAGCAGGGCCAGTCTGAGGTAGGTCGCGGCGTAGCCGGAGACAGCGGGCCCGGCGCCGAACCAGCCGACGATCGTCGACGTGTTCGGCGTGGCGGCCGCACTGACCAGGATCCCGATCAACAGCGCCAGCCACAGGCCGTCCACACCCTGCCGCAGCGCGCCATCGGGGTCCCCGGCACCCAGCCGGCGGGCAACCGAGGCGGTCGTGCCGTAGGCCAGGAAGATGCACAGGCTGACCACCGAACCGAGCACCGAGGAGGCGATGCCGAGGGCGGCGAGCTGGTCGGTCCCCAGGTGACCCACGATGGCGGAGTCGGCGAGCAGGAAGAGCGGCTCGGCAACCAGTGCCAGGAAAGCGGGAATGGCCAGTCGGACGATCTCCCGGCTGACACCGGGACGACCGGTCAGCGTGGGAGTGATCGGGTCGCGCACCGGGTCACCCTAAGGCGTCCCGGACAGCGTCCCGCCTGTGCATAAGTCTGGAGCGACCCCAGAGTTGGATCGCTCAAAACCCATTGTCGACAAACAGTCCGAGAGAGCATCCCAGATGGCGACACGATGAACGAACGGCGGCTAATTTTCTTTCGGGCCAGCCCTGTGAATGGCGAACGCGCAGGTCAGCGATCCGGCATGGATAAATCAGATATGGCCGTCCACACCTTCGTCAACAGGCTGTGCACATCTCGAGCGGCGTGTTCCACACCTATCGGTCGTTGTCCACAGGGGCCTGTGGAGGGCGCTGTTGGCAGTGCCTCCCCACGGCGCCTACTGTCTGCCGATCCGACCTCGCGAAAGCCCGGTGGGGGTGGGCTCCGCGAGCTGGGGCGAATTGGGGGTAGCGGCCTCTAGCGTCCCTTGTGTCAGTGGTCGGTCGGCAGCAACGAGGAAGTTCGAAGGGCAGTGGCGCGTGAGCCAGATGGTGGGGCACCGGGGACCAGGCACGGGAGTCGGCGAGGCCGGCGTTGACATGGGGGAGCCGGCGCAGGCGCGTTGGTCGGCCGAGCCGCCACCGTCGTACGGCGAGAGCCAGGAGACCTATGGCGGCCGGATGCCGCCGCAGGACGCCGACGCCGAGCAGAGCGTGCTCGGGGCGATGATGTTGTCCAAGGACGCCATCGCCGACGTCAACGAGCGGATCAAGGGACCGGACTTCTACCGGCCCGCCCACGAGACCATCTACGACGCGGTCGTCGAGCTCTACTCCAAGGGGGAGCCGGCCGACCCGGTCACGGTGGCCGCCGAGCTGCAGCGACGAAGTGAGCTGGGCCGGGTGGGCGGCGCTCCGTACCTGCACACCCTGACGGCGAACGTGCCGATCGCGGCGAACGCCTCCTTCTACGCCGACATCGTGCGCGAGAAGTCGATCCTTCGGAAGCTGGTCGACGCCGGCACCCGGATCGCCCAGATGGGCTACGCCGGCGAGGGCGACGTCGACGACACCGTCGATCGGGCCCAGCAGGAGGTCTACCTGGTCACCGACAAGCGGTCCGCGGAGGACTACGCGCCGCTGAGCGACATCATGGAGGCCACCCTCGACGAGATCGAGGCGATCTCGAGCCATGACGGCAGCCTGCGCGGGGTGCCGACGGGCTTCGCCGACCTCGACGAGCTGGTCAACGGCTTCCAGGGCGGCCAGATGGTCATCGTCGCGGCCCGGCCCGCGATGGGTAAGTCGACGCTCGCGCTGGACTTCTGCCGCGCAGCGTCGATCACGCACAACCAGACCTCGGTGATCTTCAGCCTGGAGATGTCGCGCAGCGAGATCACCATGCGGCTGCTCTCGGCCGAGGCCAAGGTGCCGCTGAACCACATCCGCAACGGCCCGATGGGCGACGAGGACTGGACCAAGGTCGGCACCAAGATGGGCCAGGTGTCCAGCGCACCGATGTTCATCGACGACAGCCCCAACATGACGATGATGGAGATCCGGGCGAAGGCCCGCCGGCTCAAGGAGCGCCACGACCTACGGCTGATCGTGATCGACTACCTGCAGCTGATGACCAGCGGCAAGAAGGTGGAGTCCCGCCAGGTCGAGGTGTCGGAGTTCTCGCGACAGATCAAGCTGCTCGCCAAGGAGCTCGACGTCCCCATCGTGGCGCTCTCCCAGCTCAACCGCGGCCCCGAGCAGCGCTCCGACAAGCGCCCGATGATGTCGGACCTTCGCGAAAGCGGCAGCATAGAGCAGGATGCCGACATCGTGATGCTGCTGCACCGCGACGATGCCTACGAGAAGGAGTCGACCCGCCCCGGCGAGGCCGACATCATCGTGGCCAAGCACCGCAACGGTCCGACCCGCGACGTGACTGTGTTGTTCCAGGGCCACTACAGCCGCTTCGTGGACATGACCCACTGACCCCTGCTGCTGGTCGACCGGACAGCGCGCCCAGCAAGGCGATCCCGCGGCAGGCTCGAGGCTAGTCTGGGCTCGCGTGTACTGGAGAATCTCGTGCCCGACCGGCCGAGTGAGGATGTGCGGCTGCATCTGGATCTGCTCGGCGGAGTGGACCAGTCAGCGGTCGTGGAGCGCCTCGTTGGACTCGGCGCGCGCCACCTCGACATCGGTCAGGTCGACGTTCCCTGGGTCGTGCTCGCTGACCCGGAGGGCAACCCGTTCTGCGTCCTGGAAGAACGGGCATCGTATGGCGAGACCGGCCCGATCGCTGCCCTACCGATCGACTCATCGGACCCTGACGTGGACGCGGAGTTCTGGTCGTGGCTGACTGGATGGGTCAGTGCCCCGGGCATGGCACCCCAGACGCTGCGGCACACAACCTCACGCGGCCTGTTGTTGGAGTTCTGTCCTGAGCCGGTGCCGCATCCGCCCGCTAAGAACCGGCTGCATCGCGACGTCCGGCTGGAGGCCCTGGACGACCTCGACCACGTTCGGAGAGCGTGGTGGACCGGGGCGGGCGGGAACTGCACCCCGAATGGGGGGACTTGCCGTGGCGGGTCTGCGCCGATTCCTCCGGCAACGAGTTCTGCCTCCTACCAGCCAGGTCAGAGATCCTCGACCTGGACGCCGAGGGCGTGCGCTAGCGAGGGAGCCAGACTCATCAGTTGCAGCTCGGTGATGGTCGCGCCCTTGAGCCCCGTGACACCGTCGTTGATCTCGAGAGCAGTCGCGCCACGCAGGTCTACCCGACTCAGGGTCGCCCCGTTGAGCGCCAGGCGCTCGACACGCGACCCCGGAAAGGTGAGGTCGGTCAGAGTCGCACCGCCGAAATCCACGTCACGCAGGGTGCAGTCGACGAATCGGACGCCGTGAAAGTTGGCCGCGCGCCAGTTGACGGAGTCGATCTTGCAGTTGAAGAAGCTCACGCGGCGGAACTCGGCCCCGTAGCACTCGATCCCAGCCATGTTCGTCCCGGCGAACTCGACATCGAGCCACTGAGTGTCGGCGAGATCGGTACCGACCCACCGCACGGTACTGAACCAGACGTCGTTGAACCGCGCGCCTCGCATGCGACCGCCCGTGAAGGTGACTGTCGAGAGCGCGGACTCCGTGAACCTGGCGTTACCAGCCTCGACGTCCTTCACCTCCGTGTCGTCGACTCGCACCGTGTCGTAATCCCCATAGGGCGCCATCGTCGTCGTCAGAGGTTCTAGATATTCAGCAAACGGCAGGTCGGACATAGCGCGCGGACTTTGCGCCATATGAACCTCCGGAGGGCTAGGTGTCAGTAAAATAAGGGGCCGGAGAATTTGCTCTCACCCAGCACGCGTGCGGATTCCAGGGCAATGAGCCTGCCACATGTTTGCCGCCTGTGCGGGCGATGGACACCGCGAGAGGGTCGACCA
>JBBSVL010000143.1:0-7106 GCA_038233595.1 Propionibacteriales bacterium
GGACCGGGCCTCGGTTGCCGATGACCATCGGTCCCCTCGTGTGTGCTGCGGGGGTGCTGCTCCTGGTGGGTGTCGGGCCCGGGACGTCGTTCTGGACCGGCGTACTTCCCGGGATGGCGTTGTTATCCCTCGGCCTGTCAGGCCTGGTCTCGCCGTTGACCGCCGCGGTGCTCGCCGCGGCACCCGACCGCTACGCCGGTGCGGCCAGCGGGATCAACAACGCGGTCGCCCGCGCCGGGTCGCTGCTCACCGTTGCGGCACTTCCCGCGGCCGTGGGGCTCAGCGGCGCGGACTATCAGCGCCCGGACGTGCTCACTCACGGCTTCCGCGAGGTGATGGTTGTCTGCGCCGTGCTGCTGGCCTGACTGCCAACCCACAAGTGCGTGAGCGCCGAGGACTCACCCCCTACCAGGCGCTCGGGGTCCAGATCGAGATCGTCGCCTGACCCATCAGGCTCGTGCGACCCGGTCCGTCACGCGGTTTCGGCTGGTGGGTCCGGCACCGGCACGTAGTCGGGGTCGCCGACCGGTGCGTTCGGGTTGGCGCCGGCACCGGCCTGGGCCGTGGTCGACCAGTTCTCCAGCTCGGCCATCACCGCGGGGTGCTGGTCGACGCAGACCACCAGCAGGTCGCCTCGGTTGGCCCGGGCCATGGCGTGCCGGACAGCCTCGATCTCGTCGAGGACCACCTCGACCTGCTTGCACCGGGCGCCGTCCTCCATGGCCCGTCGTACGCCCTCCTCGACCAGGCCGGCGGTCTCCCCTCGGGCACGCTTGCGCAGCGCCACGTCCTCGCGGACCACCACCACGTCGAAGTGCCGGGCAGCCACGTCACCCAGCTCACGCATGTCCTCGTCACGCCGGTCACCGGCGGTGGCAATGACACCGATCCGTGATGGCTTGCCGAGCTCGCTGCGCGAGTCGAGGCCCTCGCCGACCCGGTCCACGAAGTCGCCCAGCATCCGCATACCGGGGGCGTTGTGGCAGTAGTCGACGATCACGTTGACCCCGTTGACCTCGATCTCGTTGAGCCGTCCGGGGGAGAGGTAGTAGCTGGTCGAGAAGGTGCGTAGCCCCTGCCGGATGTCGTGCAGCGGCGCACCGGCCGCGAAGGCCGCAGCCGCGGCGCCGAGCGTGTTCTGCACGTTCATCCGGGCTCTGCCACCGAACGTCGCCGGCAGCAGGTGGGTCCAGGCCAGCTGCATGTCGCGACGACCGTGGCGTACGACGATCATCTCGCCGCGGTCAGACGGCTCCAGCACCAGCGCCTTGCCACCGCGGCGGCAGTGCGCGTCGATCATCTCGCGTGGCTCGGAACCCGGCTCGGCCATCGAGAACCAGACCACCTGGCCCGAGCAGCGACGGCGCATCTCGCGGACCAGCGGGTCGTCGGCGTTGAGCACCGCGTGTCCGTCGCGGGGCACGGCCTCGACCAGCACCGCCTTCACATCGGCGAGTTGCTCGACTGTGTCGATACCACGCAGGCCCAGGTGGTCGGGCTGCACGTTGAGGACGACAGCGACGTCGTTGCGCTCGTAGCCGAGCCCCTCGCGCAGGATGCCGCCGCGAGCCACCTCGAAGACCGCGAAGTCCACGCGTGGGTTCTGCAGCACCATCCGGGCGCTTCGCGGGCCGGACGCGTCGGCCTTGATCAGCAGCCGCTCGTCGATCACCACGCCGTCGGTGGAGGTCATCCCGACCTTGCGGCCCATCCCCTTGAAGATGTGGCTGATCATCCGCGAGGTGGTGGTCTTGCCGTTGGTGCCGGTGACCGCCACGATCGGGATCCGTGAGGTGGTCCCGGGCGGGAACAGCATGTCGACCACCGGCTTGGCGATGAACTGTGGTTCACCGATCGTCGGGTGCGTGTGCATCCGGAACCCGGGCGCTGCGTTGACCTCGCAGATCGCACCCCCTGTCTCACGCACGGGATGGGTGATGTCGGGGCAGATGAAGTCGATGCCGGCGATGTCCAGCCCGACCATCCGGGCCGCCTCCTCGGCGATCTCGACGTTCTCCGGGTGCGCCTCGAAGGTGCGGTCGATGGAGATGCCGCCGGTCGACATGTTGCCGGTCATCGCCAGCTTGACCATCTCGCCCGCGGGCGCGACGTCGGTGATCTCGTAGCCCTGCTCGCGGACCAGCTCGATCGCGGCGGCGTCGACCTTGATCCGGGTCAGCACCTTCTCGTGGCCGACACCACGACGGGGGTCGGCGTTGGCAAGGTCGACCAGCGCCTCGATGGTGCTGGTGCCGTCCCCGGTGACCGAGGCGGGCACGCGCTCGGCGACCGCGGCCAGCCGGCCGTCGATGATCAGGCAGCGGTAGTCCTTGCCGGTCACGAACGACTCAACGATCACCCAGCCACGACGGGACTGGTCCTCGGCTACCGGGAAAGCCTCGCGGACCTCGTGCTCGTCCTGCAGGTCGAGGCAGACGCCGCGGCCGTGGTTGCCGTCCAGCGGCTTGATCACCACCGGGTAGCCGATCCGGTTGGCGGCGTGGACCGCCTGGTCTGCCGTGCGCACCGACTCCTGCCTGGGCACGGGGAGCCCGGCCGCGCCGAGCAGCCGGGTGGTGAGGTCCTTGTCACTGGCCACGTCGACCGCGATCGCGCTGGTCTCCGAGGTCATCGTGGCGCGGATCCGTTTGGCGTGCACACCCTGTCCGAGCTGCACCAGGGAGTGCTGGTTGAGCCGGATCCAGGGAATGTCGCGGGAGACGGCCTCGTCCAGGATCGCCTGCGTCGACGGGCCGAACGCGGTGCGCTCGGCACGCAGGATGAACGACTCCAGCTCGGTGTCGAAGTCGAAGCCGGGGTCGTGCTCGACCAGGTCGTTGACCAGGCGTACGGCGAGCCGCCCGGCGGCAAGCCCGACCTGCTCGTCGACGTACCCGAAGATGACGTTGTAGCGGGCGTGCTCACCCCTGACCTGCCGGGTCTTGCCGCGCCGGATGTCGTGGCCGACCTGCTGCTGCAGCGCCAGTGCGACGTGTTCGGTGACGTGGCCGAGCCAGGTGCCCTCGTTGAGCCGCTCGACGAATCCGCCGCGACGACCACGGGAGCAGGAGTGCTCGCGCAACCCGGGCAGCAGCCGGACCAGCTCATCGGTGAAGCCGGGCAGGGTGTTGGTGGGGAAATCCTCGAGCCTGCCGAGGTCGACGACGAGGTGGATCGAGCGCTCGTAGGACCAGACGTTCGCGCCGCGGTAGACCCGGGTCTCCACGATGTCCAGGTCCGGTCCGTAGCTCTCGCTGGGGCTTTGGGTCATGTCGCTCCTCGGGCAGTTCGGGCGCGGCGTGGGCGCAGCGGGATGGGCAATGACCCGGCGGAGATGTCCACGGACGCCTCCGGGAGAACCAGGGTGCGGGTGGTCAGGTCGAACTCAGAGCCGGCGGGGAGCACGTGCAACACCACGCCGGATGCGAGGAGCGGCGAGTTGCGCGTGACCTCGTGGGCGTTGGAGACGATCCGTGCCGGGTCGAAGATCGTCACCGCGCCGCGACCGATGACGGAGAGCAGCGGTTCGCCGGTGTCGTGGGTGATCACCGCTGCGGTGTCCTCGTCGACGCCGATGCCGAGCAGCTGCGGGCTCTGGGACACGATCATCAGCAGCCGGCCGTAGCGGTTGCGCTGCTCGAAGTGCTGGTCGATCACACAGCCCTCGAGCAGGCCCAGCCCGGCGGCCACCTGGGTCATCCGCTGCTTCGGGGTGGCGCCGCCGCTGCCCAGGGCGACCATGTGCGAGGACTGGATGCTGGCTCCGGCCGAGGTACCGCCGACGGTCACGCCACGCCCGTGAGCGGCCAGGATCTCCGCACCGAACGGGGTGCCGCACAGGACGGCCGAGAGCTTGAGCTGGTTTCCGCCGGTCATGAAGATGCCGGTCGCGCCGGCCAGCCGTCCGACCACGGCCGGGTCGGCCGCATGCCCCCGGCTCTCGGGTTGCACGCCGAAGACGTCGGCCGCCCCCAGAGCGCGGAAGACTGCGCCGTAGACCTCGATGACCTCCGGCCCGATCGACGAGGCGGTGGGGATCACGGCGATCCGGGCTTCCTGACCCCCGGCCCGTCGGACGAACGCGGCGAGCACGGTGCGGCGGCGCACCTTGTCCTCGGCGCCTCCGATCACGAACAGCGGCCCAGGAGTAGCCGCAGCGGGCTCGCCACGTGTCGGTGGGGTCGGCATGACAGGCAGCCTAACGGGGTGTCAGAGTGAGGCAGTGACCAGTCGAAAACGGACACTCGTCCTGATGCGGCACGCCAAGGCGGAGCCGCTCGGGACCGAGGACCACGGTCGGGTGCTGACCGAGCGAGGTCGCCGCGACGCCGCCGAGGCAGGCAGCTGGCTGGCGGCGAGAGGAACCATCCCGGACGCCGCGTTCGTGTCCACCTCCGCACGCACCGTGGGCACGTGGGAGGCGGTGGCGTCGACGTCGAGGTCGACCGCCGCACCGACGTACGACGAGTCGCTCTACACGGCCTCGCCCGAGTCGGCGCTCGACATACTGTGCACCGCGGACCCCGAGGCGCAGGTGCTGATCTTCGTCGGGCACAACCCGACGGCGGCCTACCTGGCGCACGTGCTCTCCGACAGCAACCCGGACCCGGTTGCCTTCCGGGCGATGTCCCAGGGCTACCCGAGCGCCGCGATGACGGTGCTCGAGGTCCCCGTCGAGTGGGCCGATCTCAGGGACGGCACCGCACGGGTCACCGACTTCCATGTCGGGCACGGCTGAGGGCCAGGGCGAGCGCACCCGGATGATCGACGCCACGGCGCTCGGCGGCGGTTGTCAGACCGGGGGAGCCGGGGTGACGATGCCGGCGTCCGCGTCGGCAAGCTCGATCTCCTCGCGGGAGATCCCGAGCAGGTACATGATCGTGTCGAGGTAGGGCACGTTGACCGCGGTGTGCGCCGCTTCCTGCACCATCGGCTTGGCGTTGAAGGCGATCCCGAGGCCAGCGGCGGAGAGCATGTCGAGGTCGTTGGCACCGTCTCCGATCGCGATCGTCGCAGCCACCGAGATGCCCGCCTGCCTGGCGAACACGCGCAGTGCCTCGGCCTTCCCGGCCCGGTCGACCACGTCGCCGACGATGCGCCCGGTGAGCCGGCCGCCGGACACCTCGAGCTCGTTGGCTGCGGAGAAGTCGATACCGAGGTCGGCGGCGATCCGGTCGGTGATCTGGGTGAACCCACCGGAGACCATCGCGAACCGGTAGCCGAGCCGCTTGAGGGTGCGCACCAGCGTGCGGGCGCCGGGGGCGAGCTGGATCTCGTCGTACACGCTCGCCAGGGCGGCGGCCTCGAGCCCGGCGAGCAGGGCGACGCGCTCGCGCAGGCTGGTCTCGAAGTCGAGCTCGCCACGCATCGCGGCCGCGGTGACCCGGGCCACCTCGGCCTGGCAGCCGGCACGCGCCGCGAGCATCTCGATCACCTCGCCCTGGATCAGTGTGGAGTCGACGTCCATCACGATCAGCCGGGCGCCGCGCATCAGCAGGTTCGCCGGCTGGACGGCGACGTCGACGTGCTGGGTGGCCGCTTCGGCCGCCAGAACAACACGCAACCGGTCCGGGTCGGCGCCCGAGACGTGCAGGTCGATCGCGGTGATCGGGTAGCGGGCCATCCGCTCGATGCGGTCGATGTTCGCGCCGGTGTCGGCGATCCGGCCGGCGATCGCGGCCACGGCGCGGGACCGGAGCGGGCTGCCGAGCACGGTCACCCGGGTGCGCCCTTCAGGACGCCTCCGGTTGTCGCCGGCACCCTTGTCGACCTCGACCTGCATGTCGAGCTCCCGGCCGGCGCGTTCGAGGTCTGCGCGCAGCACCTTCCAGTCGGGGGGCGCGGTCACGAGCACGCCGAGGATCAGCCGCCGTCGCAGCACGATCTGCTCGATGTCGAGCACCTCGACCCCGTAGGACGCCAAGGTGTCGAAGACCGAGGAGGTGACGCCCGGGCGGTCCTTGCCGGTGAGCGTGATCAGCAGGGTGCGCGGTATCTCCACATCAGGTGTCGGGTCGGGTTTCATGGCGTCGACGAGGCTACCCGGAGCAGGCGGCCACCAAGGCATGACGTGCGGCCCGGCCCAGGGGGATCAGCGCGGCGTGTCGGGCATCCATCTCATGGGCGGACACCGCGGCTCCCTCGCTCGACCGGGCGAGCTCGACGATCTCCAGGCACAGTGTGGCGCGGTCGACGCTGGCCACCAGCGCCGGATCCAGGCCGCTGGGCAGCGGGGCGGAGGCCCGGTGGTGCAGGTTGGTGAGGGCGTCGGCGATCTCCGGCTGCCAACGGGCCACATCGAGCTCCACCAGCCGGTGGGTGGCCTCCACCAGTGCCGTCCGCAGCACCCCGGCCGCCTCCCGCGGATCGAGCGGACGCGGGCGCTCGGCTGGTACGGCGTGCCAGGTGAGCACGTCCGCGGCGGCCTCGGGCACCAGGCCCACCCCCGCGCCGACGACCAGAACGGCCTCTCCCGCCTCCAGGGCGCGCTGGTTGAACTCCGGCGGACCCGCGAGCCCGGCCAGGTCCCCGGGCACCGGCAGCGCGAGTGCGGCACCGGTGGCACCACCGCTGCGGAACCGGCCGAGAGCCAGCACCAGGGACAGTGGCTCCGGGTCGAGGCCGGTGACCAGGTGACCCAGCGGCTCACCGGTGGAGGCGTCCAGCGCGTGCAGCATCTCGTCCGGCTGGGCGCGTCCCGCCAGGCAGGCGCCCAGCCAGCCGGACAGCACGCCGGAAACCGGGAGCGGGTAGTGGGCCACGGCGGCAGGTTAGACCCGGTGTGGGGCTGCGTTCGGCACCGCCCGGGTTGGATAGGTTGGGTGGGTGGTCAACGTTCTCGAGCTCGCCGACGTCAGCATCCGGCGCGGGGAGGCGACCCTGCTCGACGGTGTCACCTGGTCTGTCGAGGAGACCGACCGCTGGGTGGTCCTCGGACCCAACGGCGCAGGGAAGACCACCCTGGTGCAGGTGTGTTCCGCCCAGATCCATCCCAGCGACGGGGTTGCCGGCATCCTCGGTGAGGTGCTGGGCACGACCGACGTGTTCGACCTACGGCCGCGTATCGGGGTCACCAGCGCCGCGATCGCCGACCGCATCCCGCGCGA
>JBBSVL010000144.1:0-7072 GCA_038233595.1 Propionibacteriales bacterium
GACTCCCTCGACGTGGCAGGCGAGGTCGCGGACCGCCCAGGCCAGGGCGAGCCGGGTCAGCACCGGGTCGACCGGCTCGGGTACGCCGTCGGACCGGGGTCGTGCGGTCTGGGCCGCCTGCTGGGCGACCAGGAGCGGCCAGCGGGGGTCGTCGTCGGCGTGGTGGGCGTCCACGCAGCGCAGGCAGGCGGTGTCGCCCGGCACCACGAAGGGCCCGATCCAGGCGACGCCCTCGGAGAGCCGCAGCACCAGGTGCGGAAGACCGGCCCGGACCCACGGGTCGAGCAGGTCGCGGTCCGGCTCTCCGACCCCGAGCAGCAGCCCCAGGTCGACGGGCCCGCTCGCGCAGGCGACCAGCCCGGCGGCAGCAAGCAGCTCGGCTACCTCCGGGAGCCGGGTCGCGCCGAAGACGCGCACCTCGACCCGGCCTCCGGCCACCACGCCAGGGGCGCTGCGCCGGGCCTGGTCGACGAGCAGCCCCAGTTGGGCCAACCGGGCGAGGACTCCGGCGTCGGCCTGGTCGGCCGGTCCGGCGACGGCCAGCACTGCCAGGGTGCGTCGTACGGCATCGGTGGCGCGGAGTACGACGGCCCGACGCGGGTCGAGCCCGATCTGCACCTCTTCCGGGCCCCTGCGCAGCACCCGCAGGCCCGGCAGCAGCACCGGTCGGAGCGGGAGCGGTTCGTCGAAGGGCATGACTGGAGCCCACCAGATCCGGGCCCGGCAGTCGAACGGCCGTCCACAGGTGCTGCGGACAGAGGAACGGCGGGCACCGTGAGGCGCCCGCCGTTCGTTTCGTCGAGCTCAGGCCTTGCCGAGGATCCGGTTCAGGTTGGTGCCGCACTCAGGGCAGACAGCCTTGGCCATCCGGGTGCCCTTGTCGTTGACCCGCACCTCACCACTTGCCTCACGCTTCGCCTTGCACTTCACGCAGTAGAACTCGCCGCTCCAGGTCTCCGCCATGACGGCCTCCTTCTCAGTACTCTGGTCGTCGCGGCGGGGGCTTAGGGAAGTCCCGCCGGGGCCTCGTCGATTGAGGCCACGTTCGACCCTACGCCACGCTCAGCCACGCCTGGCGCAGGGTGGTCGTATGGCGAGCCGGGAGGCTGGGCCGCTCAGTAGAGTGCGGCCATGCCCGAGACCTCACGAACCACGTCCGCCGGCCAGACCCAGCTCCGTGTGGAGCGACCCTCCGAGGGGGTCGTCGTGCTGACCCTGGACAACCCGGACCAGCGCAACGCGATGTCGGATGCGATGACCGGGGCGTGGGTCGGGGCCGTCGACGAGCTGGTCGCCGACCGGTCGGTGCGGGTGGTGGTCGTGACCGGGGAGGGGTCGGCGTTCTGCTCGGGCGGCAACACCGGCTGGATCGCCTCCGAGCCGGACGCCGAGGTCGACTACCTGCGCACCCGGATGATCGCGTTCTACCGGGCCTGGCTCTCGATCCGGCGGCTCGAGGTGCCGACCGTGGCGGCGGTCAACGGCCCCGCGATCGGCGCCGGGCTGTGTCTGGCGCTGGCCTGCGACATCCGCTACGCAGCCGAGTCGGCGAGCCTGGGCGCGCCGTTCGTCAAGCTCGGGATGAACCCCGGGATGGCCGCGACGTACCTGCTCCCCGACGCGGTCGGCGAGGCCAACGCCCGCGAGCTGCTGCTGACCGGCCGCACGGTCGACGCGGTGGAGGCGCAGCGCCTAGGTCTGGTCTCACGCGTGTTCGCCGACGGCACCTTCCGCGACGACGTGCTGGCTGTCGCGGAGGGGATCGCCGCGACGGCACCGATCGCGAGCCGGTACACCAAGCTGGCCCTGATGGGCGGCGGCCACCGGGACTTCGAGTCGGCCGTGCAGTGGGAGGCGCTGGCCCAGTCGGCCACGCTCGCGACCGCCGACCTCCAGGAGGGCATCGCCGCGGCCCGGGGCAAACGACCGGCCGTCTTCCGCGGCGTCTGACCCGCCGCCCCGGGGCGTAGTGAAGCCCCCGTTGCCGCGACGTCGTTTGCCTTCCCCTTGCGAACGACCTCGAGGCAGCCGGGGGCTCCATCGGAAGCCACGCTAGGGGAGCGTGAGCCGCTCGGTCAATGCGTGACGCGTGTCTCTCCGCCCCAGTTGTCCACTGCCTGTGGATAACCTTGTGGAAAGTTTGTGGACCCGTATCGGGGGTCTGTGGAGGCCGCAGATGTCAATGGTCCGTCGGGACAGTTCGGACCCCACCCGAAGCCCAGCGGAGCAGCCTGTCAATGGCCCAGGTGTTGACGATCCGGTCCGGCTCGATGCCATGTTCCTCGGCGCGTGCGCACCCGTAGATCTGGAAGTCCAGCTGGCCGGGCGCGTGCGCGTCGGAGTCGATCGAGAACAGGCAGCCGATGTCTCGGGCCAGCTCCATCAGGGGACCGGGCGGGTCGCGTCGCTCGGGGCGGGCGTTGATCTCCACGGCCACGTCGTGTTCGGCGCAGGCCTCGAAGACCGCCTTCGCGTCGAACTCCGAGCTCGGCCGGTTCCCGCGGTTGCCGGTGACCAGCCGTCCGGTGCAGTGCCCGAGCACGTTGGTGCGCGGGTTGCGGACGGCGCCGAGCATCCGACGGGTCATCGGCTCCGCGTCCATCCGCAGCTTGGAGTGCACCGAGGCGACACGTACGTCGAGCCGGTCCAGCATCTCCTCGGTCTGGTCGAGCTCGCCGTCGTCGAGGATGTCCACCTCGATGCCCTTGAGCAGCCGGAACGAGTGTGCTCCCGCACCGTCGGCCAGGTGCTCGTTGACAGCGTCGACCACGTCGAGCTGCTTGGTCAGCCGAGCCACCGAGAGCCCGTTGGCGACGGTGAGCCGAGGGGAGTGGTCGGTAAGGACCAGGTACTCGTGGCCCAGCTCCAGTGCGGTGAAGGCCATCTCCTCGATCGGCGACCCGCCGTCAGACCAGTCCGAGTGCGAGTGCAGGTCGCCCCTCAGCGCGGCCCGGACCGTCGTACCTCCCTCGACGAGTGGTCCGCCCTCCTCGCGCTCCAGCTTGGCCAGCCGGTCCGGCACCCGGCCCTCGACGGCGTCGGCGACGACCGCCGCGGTGGAGTCGCCGATGCCCGGCAGCTCCTTGAGTGTTCCTTCCCCGACGCGTCGTTCGAGCTCGTCGGCCGACAGGGGCAGGATCGTCGCAGCGGCGGAGCGGAAGGCCTTGACCTTGTAGGTCTCGGCACGGGAGCGCTCCAGCAGGAACGCGATGCGGCGCAGGGCGGCCACGGCCCCGGCGTCGTAGCTCTCGGTCATGACCTCATTGTGACCCGATGGTCGAGAGCGAGGAGGCACCCGGGTTCTCCGATGATGATCGTGGGCCCCTGGCATAGGTTTGGAGGCATGGACCGACCCCCGCCGGTGGAGGTAAGACGCTCGCGCAGGCGCACCCGCACCGTCTCGGCCTATCGGAAGAACGGCACCGTGATCGTGCTGATCCCGGCCAGGTTCAGCAAGGCCGAGGAGGCGAGGTGGGTCGACACGATGCTCGCGCGGCTGGAGGGCCGGAGGCGTCGCCGCAGCGACGGGGACCTGGTCGAACGGGCCCGCCGGCTCGGCGCGGAGCTCGGCCTGCCCACGCCGACCTCGGTGCGGTGGGTGACCAACCAGAGCTCCAGATGGGGCTCGTGCACGCCGGGGGATGGTTCGATCCGGCTCTCCCACCGGTTGCACGGGATGCCTGCGTGGGTGGTGGACTACGTGCTGGTCCATGAGCTGGCGCACCTGGTGGAGCCCAGCCACAGCGCCGGCTTCTGGCGACTGGTCGACCGGTTCCCGAAGGCGGAGCGGGCCAAGGGCTTCCTCGAGGGCGTCGCCGTGGGCGCCGACCTCGAGATCCAAGACGATGACCAAGGCGATGACCAAGACGATGTGCAGGACGAGATGTCGGACGATCTGGGCAACCTGCCCGGCGACCAGCCGGCCTGACCCGAGGGGTCAGCGAGCCAGCGTCAGGCTGACCAGCTGGCGCAACGACGGCTCCTCGGTGGGCAGGTCCCGGACCGGCCACCAGCGCACGTCCAGGGACTCCTCGCTGACCGCGGGTTCGAGCCCGTCGGGCGCGGTCATCGCGAACCGTACGTCGAGGTGCCGCGCGCCCCCACGAGGGTCGCAGAACGACACCGGGTGCGCGTCGAGGTGCACCGGCTCCGGGTCGAGCAGCAGCCCGTCCACGCCGGACTCCTCGGTGGCCTCGCGCAGTGCAGCGCCCCCGAGCGTGGCGTCACCGGGCTCGAGATGCCCGCCGAACTGGAACCACTGGCCGGCCTTGCGGTGCAAGGTCAGCAGCACCCGGCTGCGGTCGGCCGAGAGCACCAGCCCGCTCGCGGTCAGGTGGTCGGGGTAGCAGGACCGGAACAGCCCGTCCGGGTGCGCCCGCAGGTGCCCGACGTACGACCCACGCAGCTCCTCCTGCTCCGCCGACGGCGCCACCCACTGCTCGAGCACCGTGAGCGCGTCCTCGAGCAGAGCAGGGGCGAGGTCGCTCACTCCTCGGGGTCGGCGTCGCTGTCGCCTTCGGCGGACGACCCGGACTCGGCCTCCAGCAGTGCATTCAGCTGGGCGTCGAAGTCGTCGTCGCTGATCTCGGAGGGCGTCTCCAGGTCGTCGCGGAAGCCGAGCGGGTCGTCGAGGTCTGCTGCTGTCGGCAGCAGGTCGGGATGGGCCCACACCGCGTCGCGTGCGTCCTGGCCCTGCCGGGAACGCAGCGATCCCCACAGTGTGGACGCGTCGCGCAGTCGCCTCGGTCGCAGCTCCAGGCCGACCAGCGCGGCGAAGGTCTGCTCGGCCGGGCCGCCGGCAGCACGCCTGCGCCGAACCGCCTCCTGCATCTTTGCGGCCGCGGGCATCCGGACGGCGGTGGCCTGCCCGACCACCTCGTCGACCCAGCCTTCGACCAGCGCGAGCGTGGTTTCCAGCCGGGACAACGCGGCCTTCTGCTGCGGGGTCTGCTCGGGCTCGAAGAGGCCGCCCTCGAGGGCTTCCTGGATGCCCTGAGGGTTGCTGGGGTCCAGGCCCTGCAGCTTGGCCTCCATGCCGGACACGTCGATGCTCATCCCGCGGCCGTAGTCCTCGACCGCGGCGATCAGGTGCTGGCGCAACCACGGCACCTGCCCGAACAGCCGCTGATGGGCGGCCTCGCGCAGGGACAGGTAGAGCACGACGTCGTCCTCGGAGACGTCGAGGCCCTCGGCGAACGCGGTGACGTTGCTGGTGACCAGTGCCGCCTGCCCCGCCGGACCCAGCGGGAGCCCGATGTCCGAAGCAGTGAGCACCTCCCCGGCCAGTCCGCCCAGCGCCTGACCGACCTGCTGGCCGAACATGGTGCCACCGAGCTTGCCGAGCATCCCGATCAGCGGGCCGGCCATTGCCTTGGCCTCCTCGGGCATCTGGCCTCCGACGGCACCGTTGACCGCACCGGTCACGTGTTCGGCCACCGGCTCGACGAGGACCTTCCACACGTCCATGGTCTGCTCGATCCACTCCGCCCGGCTCCACGCGGCACCGACGGTGACCCCGGACGGCAGCGGGGTGACGCTGTCGAGCCAGTGGTCGGCCAGCCGGACACTGTCGGCGACCCGGTCGCGGTCGGCTTGGCCGGGGGTCGGGTCGGGCTGCTGGGCGGACGTACGACGGGCCAGGTCCCGGGCCAGCGTCCAGTTCACGGCACCGTCGTAGGGCGTCATGAAGTTCTGCAGCTGGCCCATCAGCGCGGAGATGTCGGGCAGCTGACCGCCGCCGCCGCCGCCGAGAGCGGAGAAGATCTGTTCGAAGGGCGTGCCCTTGAAGGGGTTGTCGCCGGACGGGTCATCGGGGGTGTCGGCCATGGCTCAAAGTTACCCGTGTTCGGCAAGGTCGCGCCCCGTCCTACGCTGGGGCGATGAACCACCCCACGATCCGCCTGGTCGACGTACGCGAGACCGTGCTGGACGTCGCCGAGGTGCTGGCCGCTCTCGATCACGACGCAGCGGGCGGGGTGAACCTGTTCATCGGCGCCGTGCGCAACCATGACCAGGGACGCCAGGTCACACACCTGGAGTACACCGCCCATCCCACGGCCGTGGAGGAGCTGCGCGCGGTCGCGGTCGAGGTGGCGGGCGAGTACGACGTCCTGGCGATGGCCGTGATCCACCGGACCGGCCGGCTGGCGATCGGCGACGCGGCGGTCGTGACCGGTGTCGTCGCAGCCCATCGCGGTGCGTCGTTCGACGCCAACCGGGAGCTGATCGACCGGCTCAAGAAGCGGGTCCCGATCTGGAAGCACCAGGTGTTCGCCGACGGGTCCGACGAGTGGGTCGGCACTCCGTAGCCCCCGGCGTGGGAGCGGCGCAGTCCGCCAGGGCCGATCTAGCCTGAGAGTGTGGAGATTCTGCTCTGGCTGGTCCCGACGGTCCTGGTGACCGGCTCAGCGATGCTCGTCGCCGGCTGGGCGGGTCGGGAACGGGCCACCAGCGAGCGGCAGTCCGAGCTGGCCCAGGAACGCTTTGCCAAGGCGATCCAGAAGCGTCACCCAGCCGCGTCGCTTCCCCGCCCCCGCCCGGTGCGCGACCGCAGCACCGGCATCGCCGTACGCCCTTCGCGCTCCGCCCGGCCCGCCGGCGACACACGTCGCTCGGCCTGAGCCGACCGGCGCGAGCTCTCGTTGGTCTGGTTTGAGAGAGTGACGCCATGAAGCAGCCCACGAACCCACTCTCCGGATGAGACACCACCCCACGAAAGCGCTCGCAGGCTCACGCTTCCGCGGGGACCCCGGATGAGCCGTCGCTCGCTGGCCAGCATCGTGGGTTTCGGACTGCTGGTGGTCGTGTGGCTTGTCGCCACCCTGGTTCCGGTGCCCTACGTGATCTACTCCCCTGGGCCGACGGTCAACCTGATCGCCAAGGGCGCTCACGGCCCGATCGTGCAGGTCGGAGGCGGCCACGCCGTCTACCGCGACAAGGGCGCGCTGCGGCTGCTCACGGTCGAACCGAGCGGCCCCGACGCCACGGTCAACCTCGCCGAGGCGTTCATCGCCTGGGTGAGCCCGGACCAGGCTGTCTACCGCTACCAGGACATCTACCAGCCGAGCCAGAC
>JBBSVL010000145.1:0-7059 GCA_038233595.1 Propionibacteriales bacterium
CCGTGGTCGATGACGGCAGGTATGTGGGCATGATCAGCCAGGCAGACATCGCGCGAAACTTGCCGCCTCACACGGTTGGCAGAGTCCTGGACAAGGTCTCGAATCCGGCCCGCGGCCACTGGGGGGGATGACTCGGGGCACAACCAGTGCGAGCAGGGCAATCAGGACACGTCGCTCTCGATCGTCGCGATCGACGGTACGGCCATGTCGACGTCGCCGTACGGCGCGCCCTACCGACGCGGCGTCGGTGGCCGGTCGACTCGGCCCGTCGCGACCTGCACGCCTGCTGCACGAATCAGCTCAGGAATCCAACCCCGGCGCGACGACGTAGAGCTGACCCTGCACGATCTTGCCCGCGACCGTGTCCAGCCAGCTGTCGGGTGGCAGTGGAAGACCCGCCCGTACCAGGCCGCGACACAGCTCCAGACGCACCTCGGTGAGGCTCGCGCCCTCAAACGCCTCGAACACCGCTCGGATCACCTGTTGCTGCGCGACGTAGGAGGCCTGCGGAGCCGCGCGCGGCGTGGGGCGCTGCGTCCGACCGTGTGGCACCGCACCGGCAACCATAGGGCTCGCCCGACCGGTGGCCGGATCGGGACCAGCACTGCGCCCGCGGACCCGCGCCTGCAGACCGGGCGGCCAGGTCGCTGCCGGCCCCAACAGGCTGAGCAAGGAGGGCACCAGCAGGGCGCGGACCACGAAGACGTCGATGGCGATGCCGAGCCCGACGCCGAACGCGAGCTGGCGGAACGGCAGCAGCGGGACTAGCACCAGAAGTCCGAAGCTTGCAGCGAGCGCCACACCGGCGGCGGTCACCGCACTGATCGCCCGCGGGTAGGCCTGGGCGACTGCTTCAGGCAAAGTACGACGGCGCATCGCCTCCCACACGTGCCCGACGGTGAAGATGTTGTAGTCCGAGCCGAACGCGAGCAGCAGCACCGCGACCGCGAAGGGGACGTAGAACGTGAGGCCCTGACCGGGCTGGAGCCAGTTGAACAGGGCCGTGGTCAGGCCCAGGGTGGCGCTCAATGAGAGCAGGGTGGTGCCCAGGAGGACGACGGCGGTGACTGGGGCCCTCAAGAACAGCAGCAGCATCAACAGGTTCGCGAGCATGGCGGCGATCGCAATCCGCCGCAGGTCGTGCTCGGTCTGGTGCACCAGGAACGAGGCGGTCGCCGAGTCACCGGCGACCTCGGCAGTCACCTTGCTGAGTCCGCTCTGCCCGATCAGGTAGGGCAGGTCCGCGGTCAGTCGGTCCACCGACTTGACTGCGCTGGCGCCAAGCGGCTCCTGGTCGAGGACCACCAGGTAGCGCGCCGCGTTGCCGTCGCGACTGACCAGCAGCCCAGCCTGGACCGGGACCGGCTGCGATTCGGGGCCGAGCACACCGGCCACACCGGGCAGCGCGGAAAGCCGGTCACCCAGCGACGACAGCGCATCGTGCTGGCGACCGAGGTTCTTTCCCTCGAGCAGCACCACGGTCGGAGACAGGATGCCGGGGGAGAACCCCTGTTGGGCAGCGAACGCTGCCGAACGGACCGGTGCATCGCGGGGCAGCGCACTGATGAACGAGACCCCCAGGTCGAGGCCGAGCACCGGGCTGGCCGCCAGCAACATCCCAACCACGCATGCCGCCACAACGCCGCCGGCGACGGACCGCCGCCGTACCAGCCGGCTCACGACGCCTTGCAGCCACGGGCTGCGGTCCTCGGATGCAATCGACGTATCGGAAAGGGAAGAGTCGCTCGCCCGGTCCCGCTGCCCCTTCGCGGCATGACGCAGTCCGTGCAGCCCGGACGGCCAGAACACCAGCTCGCCCAGGACCGCGAGGAGCGCCGGCACCAACGTGACCGCGACCAGCACCCCGACCAACACGGTGAACGACAGGGCCGGACCCAGCGCCCGGAAGAAGGGTGACTTGGCAACGAGCAGGGTGGCAGTTCCGCCCGCGACGGCAAAGCCGGCAACCAGCACGATCGGACCGGTCCTCGCGATGGCGCGGATCGTCGCCTCCCGCCTCCCGCGGCGCCCCCGGTCTACGGCCCGCAGCGAGGAGCAGAAGAACACCACGTAGTCGGTCACCACACCGAGCAGCAGTGCCACCACGACCGGCTTGAGCTCGTCGGGGCTTGGCAGGTCGAACAGCCGGGTGATCGCGCCGGAGAAGCGCAGGGTCGTGACATAGGCCACCGCTGCGGTCACCACGGTCATCACCGGCGCGACCGCGGAGCGGAACGCGATACCCACGATCAGCATGATCGCCAGCAGCGTGGCCAGCTCGACGTGCGGCAGCGCGTCGCTGATGAGATGTCCCTGCTCGGACCGGGCCGGCGCGGAGCCGGTGATCCCGACCACGTGGTCTCGTGGCTCGAAGTAGTCCTTGGCGTAGCGGTGCGCGGCGCGTGTGCGGGACCCGATCGAGGTCCCGGGACTGAACAGCAAGTAGGTAAGCGCGGTGGTGTTCGCCTCACGCGCTCCTGGGAACACCCCCGGGGTGTTGATGATCGGCAACGCGCCGAGGACCGGATAGACGTCATCGCCCTTGCCGGCATCGACGCCGGCGGCGCGGACGAGGGTACGTGCTTCGGCGTAGGGCGACAACCCGTGCGGCGCGCGCTGAACCACCACCGTGCGGGCGATCAGCGGGAACCCGAAAAGCTCGTAGGACCGCTTCTCGGCCTTCACCGCGGGGGTGTCGCTGGACAGGATCCCTTTGAGGCCACCGTTGTTGTCCCCGGAGGAGAAGCTCGGCAGGAACAGCACCGAACCGAGGGTCGCGACCAGCCAGAACCCGATCACCCACCACCGCAGCCGCACCACCCCGCGCGCGAACCAGCCCGCGGGGCCGCGAACGGGGGGCGGCTCGGTCATGGCCGTCGTTCGCCTGACCGCGGCCTGACCAGGCCGAGCCGGGACAGCTCGGCGTCGGCCAGCGTCCTGCGGTCCTCATCGGACAGCTCGGGCTTCGTGAGATCGACCAGTTCCGAGATCTGCTCGTAGGACAAGGTGAGTCGGGCGTGTCCGGCGAGGTAGCTGTCCAGGCCGGGATCGTCCTGACGCGTGCGTAGCAGCCGCCGCAGCCGACCGAGGTCACGGCCACGGCGCACCCGCATCGGCAGGTAGAAGCCCACCACCGGAGTCAGCGGGAACGACACGATCACGATGCCGAGGAGCACGGCCAGTTCGTGGAGCTGCTGCTTCACCTCTTGGCCGCGGGCGGTGATGTCGTCGGCGGAGGCCGCGACCTTGCGACCGATCTCGCCGGGCCGGGCGGGGATCAGTGGCAGGTCCGAGAGCTCCACGAGGCCACCGGCCACCGAGCTCAACGCCCGCCCCGAGTTGCTGATCGTGTCCCCGGTGTCCGCCGCGCGCCAGATCGCAAGCCCGGTCAGCACCCCGAGAACGGTCCACAACAGCACCCAGAAGATCACCAGCCCGTCCAGCGTGTGCACGGTGTGGCTGTCGCTAGCGCGTAGGGTCGGCCTCATCACTCGTTACTACCAGAGTCTCGGGGGAAACGACCCCGGCATGCGCCAGTGTGTCGACGCCCGCGACTCGCGGAAGCTGGTACCCGATGGCAGACCCGGACAACAAGCCTCGCGTGTGGAGCCGCTTGATCCCGGCCGCGACCTTCTTGGTGGGCCTGCTGATCGGGGCGCTGGTGGTGCTGGCCAACCAGTCCACGTCCTCGTCTAACCAGTCCACGCCCTCGTCAAAGCAGTCCTCGAAGAGTCCGAGCGCGACGTCCCCCTCGCCGGGTGTGAGCGTGGTGACGGTGCCGGCCGCCTGCCAACAGGCTTCGGACAACATCCAGCAGGCCACCTCCCTGCTGCGCGACTCGGTCTCCTCGGTCAAGAACTTCGACCCCAAGGAGCTGGTGCGACTCCTCAACCGGCTCGAGGACCTGGACAAAGCCACCCGTCCCCTGGCTCGTGAGTGCTCCCAGGTCACGGTCACTGTCGGCCCGACACCGTCGACCTCAGCCTCACCGTCCGACTCACCGTCCTGACCTGTCGGCGGCCGACCGTTGGCTCCCGATCGGGTTCTTCGCCGCGGATCTCTCCCGGACGAGGCGAGACCTGGGCTGCTTTACTGGTTCAAGCCCCCGGATGGAGGCCCGGTGATCGAACGACAGTTGTTCTGGCTGGGTCACTTCGACGGTCCTCGGAGCGGTGCTCGACATCTACTCCTCGAGCCTCACGCTGCTCACCGCAGCCTCCTCCCTGACCAGCGAAAGCACCGGGTCCGTCCCAGAGGAGCCGGGCTCGGCGGGTTCAGCCCCAGCTGAGCTCGAAGCCGCCGTCGCGCAGCGACCGTCGGAACCAGATGACGGAGAGCACGAGTCCGGCGGCGAAGGGTGGTATGGACGCGGCTGCGGAGAGCGGGACCGAGGTGACTGTTCCGGAGGTCAGGAGCAGGCTCAGCGTCGTGCTGGCGTTGACCAGGAGTACGGCGCCCCACAGCAGTGACAGCCGGCGGAAGAAGCGCTGGATGGGGGCGGAGTCGGTGACCTGCAGCGGCAGTGGGCAGAAGTCGTCGGCAAGTCGCTGGATGAGGGGTCGCTTCCAGGCCAGGCTCACGAGTAGTGCGGCAGCGAAGCCGAAGGTCACCAAGGTGGGCTGGACGAAGTACGTCGTTGCGGAGTTGCTCACGTAGGTGATGGCCACCTTGAGCACGGAGATCCCGGTCGCCGCCAGCAGCAGCGTGGGAGGTCGCACCCCACTGGCCAGGCGTGCCGCGATGGCGAGGAAGGACCAGCCCAGCGCGACGAGCAGCGCTGCGTTCAACCCGAACCCGACCACGACCACGTAGAAGAGCCCGAGCGGGATCAGCACGGCCTCGCCCAGGTGGTGGGTGATGTCGAGGGCGAGGCGGGCTCGGCTGGGCAGGGTGACCAGGCGGTCTGTCAGGACAGGTTGCTGCACCGGTGGGCTCTCCGAAGGGGTGCGTAAGGTGTTTGGGTCAAGGGTAGGCGCCCACGTCAAGGAAGACCGGCCGATGGCAGAACTCACCCAAGCCCAGTATCGCGTGCTCCTGGTGTTCCGGTCCGCGCTGCGCCGCTACCTGCAATGGAGCGCCGGCGAGGCCGCGAAGCTCGGTCTCACAGCTCAGCAGCATCAGCTGTTGCTGGCCCTGCGTGCCCACCCGGGTCTTACTCCCCCGAGCGTCCGGGAGATCTCGGAGTACCTCCTGATCCGGCACCACTCGGCCGTGGAGCTGTGCAAGCGTGCCGAGCTGGGCGGTTGGGTGGTGCGGGAGACCGACGCCAGTGACCAGCGTGTGGTGCGCCTAGCCCTGACCAGATCCGGTCGCCAGATCATCGAGGAGCTGGCCGGGAGCCACATGGCCGAGCTGCAACGGGTCTCCGAGCGCCTGGGGATCTCCGAAGAGCTACTCCAGCACCTGTCGGAAGAATTTGCGGAAAACCTTCTCGAGGAGATGCATGTGGACGGCTCCGACGGGTAACTGACTGGATACGGGTCGTGCCACGATACAAAACGGTGGTGCTGGCCGATCGACTCGATGACAGGAGATGTGCCGGTCATGAGCTTGTTGGAGCGCGTCGAGTGCCCGGCGGACGTACGCAGTCTAGAGGGCGGCCAGCTCCGGGAGCTTGCGCAGGAGCTGAGGGACTTCCTGGTGCGCACGGTCGGTGCCAGCGGGGGCCACCTCGGGCCCAATCTCGGCGTTGTCGAGCTGACTCTGGCGATCCATCGCGTGTTCGAGTCGCCGCGCGTCCCGATCGTGTTCGACACCGGTCACCAGTCCTACGTCCACAAGATCCTGACCGGTCGCCGGAAGGGTTTCGAGCGGCTCCGGACCACCGGCGGACTCTCCGGGTATCCGTCCCGGGCCGAGTCGGTGCACGACCTGGTCGAGAACTCCCACGCCTCCACGGCGCTTGCCTACGCCGATGGGATGAGCAAGGCGTTCGCCGCCGTCGGTGAGTGCGAACGCGAGGTCGTGGCCGTGATCGGCGACGGTGCGCTGACCGGCGGACTCGCCTGGGAGGCGCTGAACAACCTGGGTGCCTCCAACGCTCGAGTCGTCGTGGTCCTCAACGACAACGGGCGCTCCTACTCGCCGACTGTCGGAGGTCTGCCTCGCCACCTCGACCGACTGATCGACCGGGACCGCTACGCCGACCTGCACCGGTTGCTCGGTGGAGACCCGCCTCGTTCGTCGAGCCTGACCGGTGCCGGCCTCGACTCCTGGGGCGGACTGTTCGGTGCGCTGGGCCTGCGGTACGTCGGCCCGGTCGACGGTCACGACGTCGCTGCGGTGGAGGCTGCGCTGCGCGCTGCCCGAGGGGGTCCGGGCCCGGTGGTCGTGCACTGTCGCACGAAGAAGGGTCACGGATACCTACCCGCGGAGCAGGACTGTGCCGACCACATGCACACGGTGGGGGTGATCGACACCGGCTCCGGAGCGCCCTTGAAGGAACCGGCCGTGACGTGGACCGATGTGTTCTCGGCGACGCTGGTGGAGCTTGGCGAGCTACGGCCCGACCTGGCCGCGGTGACCGCCGCGATGGCCGGCCCGACGGGCCTGCAGCGGTTCGCGGAGCGGTTCCCAGGGCGTTGTCATGACGTCGGCATCGCCGAGCAGCATGCGATCACCTCGGCGGCGGGAATGGCGATGGCCGGGCTTCATCCGGTGGTGGCGCTGTACGCGACGTTCGCGAACCGCGCCTTCGACCAGGTGCTGCTCGACGTTGGGCTGCATCGGCTGCCGGTCACGCTGGTCCTTGACCGCGCCGGGGTGACTGGTCCGGACGGCGCCAGCCACCACGGGATGTGGGACCTTGCCCTGCTCGGCCTCGTCCCCGGTCTCAGGCTGGCCGCGCCTCGCGACGCAGCAACGCTTGCCGAAGAGCTGGCCGAAGCGGTCGAGGTGAAGGGCCCTACGGCGCTGCGGTTTCCCAAGGCCGAGCTCGGCGACGCGATCGCGGCAAGCCGGCGCACCGGCGACGTCGATGTGCTTCGTGAAGGGTCGGTCGACCCTGTGCTCCTGGTCTCGGTGGGTGCGATGGCGAACACCGTGCTCGAAGCGGCCGAG